>NZ_JBSGZO010000158.1:0-17132 GCF_053611045.1 Streptomyces sp. NPDC054841
CCGCACGGTGCTGGACCGCTGCCGGGGGCCGGTACTGGACATAGGCTGCGGCCCGGGACGGCTCGTGGCCGCGCTGGCCGGGCTGGGGCGGACGACCCTGGGTGTCGACGTCAGCCCGGCGGCGGTCGCCCGTGCGGTCCGCTCGGGTGGCAGCGCGCTGTGCCGGTCGGTCTTCGACCCGCTGCCGAGGGAGGGCAGTTGGGGTACGGCGCTGCTGATCGACGGAAACATCGGCATCGGCGGCGATCCGCGCGCCCTGCTCTCCCGGGTCGCCGAACTCGTCGCCCCGGACGGGGTGCTGATCGCCGAGGCCGCTCCCGTCGACGTCGACGAACGCGTGGACGTGCGGGTGGTCGACGGCGACGGAGCTCCGGGCGCTCCCTTCCCGTGGGCCCGGGTGGGGCTTTCCGCCCTGGTCGGCCACGCGGCGGCGACGGGCTGGACGCGCGCCCTGCCGTGGACGGCCGATGGGCGTACGTTCGTGTGCCTGTCCCGTGGCCGCCCGGCCCCGACGCCGTTGTCGGTGGCGGCTGTTACGTTCCACGCATGACGAAGCACGTGCCCCCTACCGGGGGCGAGAAGGACATCCTGCGCGAGCCGGTCGACGGCGCGACGAGCAGTCTGCGGGCCCGGGGAGCCGAATCCCCGCCGTGTCGGACCCGCGCCGCAGGAGACGTGCGCGGTTCACTCGCCGTATGAACACCGCAGATGTGCTCGCCGACGCTTTCGGACGTGTCCGGGAGGTCGTGCACGAGGCTGTCGAGGGGCTCTCGGCAGACGAACTCAACGCCAGGCTCGACCCCGGTGCCAACTCCATCGCCTGGCTGGTGTGGCACCTCACGCGCATCCAGGACGACCACGTGGCCGACGCGGCCGGCCGGGATCAGGTCTGGACCTCCCAGGACTGGGTGGGCCGCTTCGGGCTTCCGTTCGCCGAGGGAGAGACCGGCTACGGCCACTCCCGCAAACAGGTCGCGGCGGTCCAAGTAGACTCGGGCGAACTGCTGCTCGGCTACTTCGACGCCGTCCATGAGGAGACCGTCACGTTCGTCGGCGGCCTGAAGGGCACGGCGCTGAACCGGGTCGTGGACGACTCGTGGTCCCCGCCCGTGACCCTGGGCGTCCGGCTGGTGAGCGTCATCGCCGACGATCTCCAGCACGCCGGGCAGGCCGCGTTCGTCCGGGGCTCGCTCGAACGCCGCTGAGACACCGTTCCACCTTCAGGAGGGCAGCGCCGAAACGATGACCGACGACAGCGGTACCCCGCGACGGGCCGCGCTCGGCGCATGGCCGACGCCGCTCGAACCCGAGCCGCGGCTGGCCCGTGCGCTCGGCCTCGGCCCGGACGACCTGTGGATCAAACGGGACGACCTCACCGGTCTGGGCGGCGGCGGGAACAAGGTCCGCAAGCTTGAGTGGCTCTGCGGCGCGGCGCTGGCCGACGGCGCCACGGTCCTGGTGACCACGGGCGCACCGCAGAGCAACCACGCACGGCTGACCGCGGCCGCCGGGGCTCGGCTGGGGCTCGACGTCGTGCTGGTGCTCGCCGGCACGCCCGGATCGTCGGCCTCCGGCAACATCGCGCTCGACGGGCTGTTCGGCGCCCGGGTCGTGTGGGCGGGTGGCATCGGTGGCGAGGCGCTCGGCTCCGTCGCCGAGCAGGTGACCGAGCGACTGCGGGACCAGGGCGCCGTCCCGGCGCTGATCCCCTTCGGCGGTTCCAGCGTGCTCGGTGCGCGCGGTTACGTCGAGTGCGGACGCGAACTCCTCGCCCAGGCCCCCGACCTGGCCACGGTCGTCGTCGCGATGGGCTCCGGCGGGACCATGGCCGGCCTGGTCGGCGTGCTGGGTCCCGCGCGCGTACTCGGCGTCCACTGCGGAGCCGTCGGCGATCCCGCCCGGACCGTGTCCGAACTGGCCGCCGGGCTGTCCGGCACGCCCTGCCCGGCGGAGACCCTGAGACTGAGGCTCGACCAGGTCGGCGACGGTTACGCTGCGTTGACCGAGCCGGTCATGGCCGCCCTGACGCTGGCGGCCCGCACCGAAGGGATCGTGCTCGACCCGATCTACACCGGGCGCGCCCTGGCCGGCCTGACCGCAGCGATCGAGGACGGCGACATCGTGCCCGGACAGCGCACGATCCTCCTGCACTCGGGCGGTCTGCCGGGGTTCTTCGGCCACGCGGAGACGCTCGCAAGGGCGGAGGGCGCACTCAGCGCCGGTTCGTGACCCTCGGGGCATTCCCGTCCCCTGTCGTTCCGTGCCCGGGCGTTCCGTGCCCGGGCGTTCAGCGCCCGGGCGTTCAGCGCCCGGGCGTTCAGCGCCCGGGCGTTCCGTGGATGACGATCGCTGCTCACAGCAGGAGCGCTCATGCAGCCCGGTCCGGAGTGCACAGTTGACGTCCGAGGTCAGTCGTCGGAAGGCGGGACAGTCTTGGCCTTCTCCTCACGACGCGCTCGCCGCCGCTCCGGCCACCCCGACAGTGAGCGCGCCACCCGGCCCAGCAGCAGCACACCGGCGGTCAGGGAGGCCACGACGCCGAGCGTCAGCAGCCAGTTGCGAAGGTAGTCCAGCGGCAACGCGGACGGGTTCGTCGGGGCGCCCGGGCGCAGCAGGGGTGGCAGGGCGATCAGGGTCAGCGCGCCGCAGACGATGAGCCCCGCCCGGAGTGTGCCGCGCGCGGGCAGGGCCGCCAGCAGGAAGCCCACCGCCAGGACCAGAGGCGCGATGAGTCCGTCATGGAGGACGACCGCCCCTCCCAGCCAGACCACCGCGTCCCACGGGTCGCGTACGTCGCCCGCGCCGAACAGCAGCCACGCGCCGAAGCCCATCAGAGCGACGCCCACCGCGCCCACGACGACCCGCATCACAGCACCTCCAGCCGGCTGACCCATTTCGTCTGGAGCACACCGGGCCGGTTCGGGGCGATGATGCGCGCCGGGAAACCGTGGTCGAGCGTCAGCACCTCACCGTTCAGCCGCAGGGCGAGCAGCGTCAGCGGGTCGCGCGCGTACCCCCGGCCCATCTCCATGATCCGGTACGCGCCGTGCCGCTCCAGTGACACCACGCGCAGCAGCGCGCCGGGCGGCGCCCCGGCCCGGTCCAGCAGGTCCCGGATCCGTACCCCCGTCCACTCGGCCGACTTGCTCCAGCCCTCGACGCAGGCGATCGGCAGGGTCACGGTGTGCTGGGGCATGGCCCGGAGGTCGTCGAGCGACAGCTCGTACGGGCGGGGCCCGGCCACCGACAGCCGCCAGCGATCCGCCTGCACCCCGGCGGCGAGCCCTGCCGCCGCCGCGGTCCGGTTGACCGGCAGGCCCTGCGGGCCGTGATCGGGGTGGCGGGGCGCCAGCAGGTCGAGGCTCTTCAGCGGGGTGAGGGACTGACCCACCGTGACCACGGTGACCGCGCCGACGGCCGCCGCGACTCCGGTCAGGAACGACCGCCGGTCCGGCCCGTCCTCCGCCGGCAGCTCCAGTGTCCCGGGCGAGCGCCGGGTCCAGTGCGCCTTGATCTCGGGCGCCTTGACCGCGAGGTGCAGCAGCAGCGCGCCCACCAGCACCCAGGCGACCGCGTAGTGCACCGGTACGAAGGAGAACGGCCACGGATACCACTGCACGGTGTTCAGCAGCCCGCTGAACACCTGGAACACGGCCGCCGCCACCAGCACCCCGATCGACAGCCGTTCCAGTGCGTGCCGTACGGACCGGGCCGGCGGCCACACGAAGAGCCTCGGGTACACGGTCCACAGCTTCGCCATCAGCAGCGGGATCGTGGCGATTCCGCTCGCGACGTGCAGCCCCTGCGTCAGCCGGTAGCCCCAGACGGGCCGGGGCGGCAGCAGCGGCAGCAGCCAGTCCGGCGGCTTCTGCAGGAAATGGCTGATCAGCCCGGTCAGGAAGCACACCGCGATCGTCACGCCGAGCCAGCGGCCGACGGCGGTGGCGGTGCGCGGGTCGTGCAGCCGGCCCTTGAAGGACGGCAGGGGTGGCCGCTTCAGCGCGGGCCGCATCGATGCGGGCCACCTCAGTGCCGGTGGACGCAGTGCCGGTGTTCGGAACCTCATGTCTCCATCAGACCCCCGAACCGGCCCCCGGGGCGGCTCTGACACCTTACGGATCGCTGACGTCAGCGGTCGGTGCACGGCCCGCGGGCGCCGGGACTGCCACGCTGAGCAGGTGATCACCCCGCGCACCCTCGGCACCGGCCTCCTCCTCGCCGCCCTCACCACCGCGCTCGCCCTCACGGTCCGCAAGGACGGCTACTTCTCGGACCCGGTCGGCCTGGCGGGCTGGTACGGGGCCTGCTGGCTGCTGTTCGCCGCGGCCGTGTGGTGTCTGCGCAGAGTGCCGGTGCGCCCCGCCGTGGCGCTGATCCTCGGGGGCGGCGTGATCGTCGCCGCGACCGGTCTGCTCGCTCCCCCGCGCACCAGCAGCGACATGTACCGCTACGCCTGGGACGGGCGGGTGCAGGCCGCCAGGATCTCCCCGTACGACCACGCGCCCGCCGACCCGGCGCTCGCCCCGCTGCGCGATCCGTGGCTCTTCCCCACGGATGTGGGCTGCGCGGGCCCGGAGCGTGCGCGGATCCCGGGCCCGAAGGGCGAGATCCACTGCACCCTGATCAACCGTCCGCAGGTCCACACCATCTATCCGCCGGTCGCCGAGGGCTACTTCCTGCTGGTCCACGCGCTGTCTCCCGACGGTGCACGGCACAAACCGCTCCAGACCGGCGGCGCGCTGCTGTCGGTGGGCGTGACCGGCGCGCTGCTCCTGGTCCTGCGGCGGCGCGGTGGCGATCCGCGTACCGCGGCGTACTGGGCGTGGTGTCCGGCCGTCCCCCTCGAAGCCGTCGACAACGCCCATGCCGATGTGCTCGGCGTGCTGCTCGGGGTGGCCGGACTCGCGGTCGTCGTACGCCACCGGGCGGCGGGCGGCGCACTCCTCGGCGCCGCCACGGCCACCAAGTTGCTGCCCGCGGTCCTCCTGCCCGGGGCATTGTCCGGGGTACGCCGATGGCGTGACGCGGCCGCCGTCCTGTTGCCCGCCGCCGCCGTCGTCGCGCTGACGTATCTGCCGTACGTCCTTCTTTCCCACGGCTCGGTCTTCGGCTATCTCACCGGCTACGTCGAGGAGGAAGGGTACGAAGACGCCTCGGCCCGCAGCCGGTACGCCCTGCTGCGGCTGGTGCTGCCGGACGACTGGGCGGCCTGGGCCCTGGTCGCGGCGATGCTCTGCGTCGTCGCCCGGGTACTCCTGCGCGGGGATCCCGAACGGCCGTGGAGCGGCGCCCTGCTCGTCACCGGCACCGCGTTCCTGCTGCTCACGCCCGGCTACTCGTGGTACGCGCTGCTGCTGGTCGCGCTGGTGGCCCTGGACGGCCGGTGGGAGTGGCTGGGCGTGGCCATGGCCGGCGCCACGAAGTACGTCACGGCCCAGTCCGAGGCCGATCCGTACGTGGTCACCGCGACGGCCTACGCGGTCGCAGCCGGCGCGGTGCTCGCCGGCTGCGTCCTGCGGCGAAGGCGGCGCTCCCGCGACGACGACGAGCGGGTCAGCACCGGCCCTGCCCGGTCGGTCCGGTCGTAGCGTCGGCCGGTTCGAGGAGCGCGACCAGCGGGTCGGCTTCATGGCCAACTCGGCTGTCTTTACGGCCCATTGGGCACGGACCTACGCTCCCGCCCCATGGACACCTCCGGCATACGCTTTCCCAGAGCCGCGGCGCTCGCCACCGCGGGCGCCCTGGTCTTCTCCGGTCTGCTCGGCGCGGCACCGCCCGCGACGGCCGAAGCCGTCGCCGACGAGCCGGTGGCCGAGAACGCCACCGTCGTCCCCGTCCAGACCACGGGCCCGGCCGACAAGCGCTTCAATCTCGTCGTCCTCGGCGACGGCTACACCGCCGCCGGCATGGACGAGTTCCGCGCGGACGTCGACAAACATCTGCAAGTGCTGTGGAGCACCGAGCCGTTCGCCTCGTACCGCTCGTACATCAATGTGTGGGCGGTCGAGGTGCCCTCGCCCGAGCAGGGCGTCGACTGCGACCCGTCACTGGACGCCCCACGCCGTGACACCCCGCTGAACATGGGCTTCTGGGGCGGCTGCAATCCGGAGAGCGTGCAGCGACTGCTCACCGTCGACAGCGGTGCCGCGACCGCGCTGGCCGATCTCGTCGCCGGGACGACGGGCGCCAACCGTCAGATCGTGGCGCTCGCGAACAGCGACACGTACGGCGGTGCGGGCGGCACGTACGCCACCGCATCCGGAGGCAATGCCCTCTCCTCTCTCATCACCCCGCACGAGATCGGCCACTCGCTGGGCAAGCTCCAGGACGAGTACGACTACTACGGCCGGGGCGTCCCCGGCGGCACGTACACCGGCGGCGAGCCCGCGTCCGTGCACCACACCCTCCTCACCGAGCAGCAGATGCGGGACCAGCAGGCGAAGTGGTGGCGCTGGCTGGGCGAGAAGAGCGAGTCGGGCGGTGTGATCGGACGGCACGAGGGCGGGATGTACAGCACCAAGGGTGTCTGGCGGCCCAGCAAGCACTCGATCATGAAGACCCTGGGTTACGCCTTCGACCAGGTGGAACGGGAGGTGATGATCCGCGCGATCTCCGCCAAGGTGAACCTGGTCCAGGACCGCACCCCGGACGCCGCTCCGATCGGCGCCGACCGGACGGTGTGGGTCGACACCCTGCACCCGGTCGGCGGCGAACTCGACGTCGTCTGGCGGCTCGACGGCCGTCCGCTGCGGCACACCGACGGCGCCCGCACCGTGGATCTGCGCAGGATCGGCATCGGCCGGGGTACGCACACCCTCACGGCCACCGTCACCGATCCGACTCCGTTCGTCCGCGATCCCGCCGTCCGCGCCTCGGCCGCGCTGACCCGCACCGTGAGCTGGACGGTCGACACGTCCGTAAGGACGCACCACACTCCGGTCCCCGCGGCCTTCACGGGCCACACCGCCACCGGGACGCCCGTCGGGGCCGGGTCCGTCGTGTACGCCGACACCACGCACCCCACGGACCGGACGCACACCGTCCGTTGGTCCCTCGACGGCCGTCCGCTCGTGAACCCCGGCAACGACCGCGATCTGGACCTCGGCGCGCTGCGGCTCCGTCCCGGGACGCACACACTGACGGCCGGGATCGCGGGAACGGACGCCGTGCTGCGCTGGACCGTGGACGCGGCCCCGGCGGCGGGTTCGTACGAGCTGTCCGAGCCGCTGCGGACGGTGCACCGGCCCGGGCGGCCGCCCGAGTACGTGTACGACGGTCCGTTCACCATGCGGCTGACGGCGAGCGACGACCAACCCGGCACGGTCGTCTCGCAGTTCCGGGTGGACGGCGACGGCTGGTACACGTACTACGGCTGGCCGACGGACGCCGACGCGCCGTTCCGCTTCACCCCGAGCGGCACCGTCATCGACGATCTCGTCTACGGCAAGCTCGGTACGCCGCGTGCCGTGCCGTGGGACGACGCGACACCCGACTACGGCACCCACACCGTCGAGCACCGGACGATCGACTCGGCCGGAAACGTCAGCAGGGCGACGAGTTTCCTCGTCACCCTGCTCGAGCCTCGGTTCGCCCAGGCCCTGTCCGGACGGAGCGTCAGCTGACGCGGGCGACTCCCGCGTAGCCGGGGATGGGTTCGTCGCCCAGCACGTCGATGACCTCGCCGAGCTCGGGGTGCCATTCAGCGGTCAGTGACACACCGGGCTCGACGAGCTCCAGACTGTCGAAGAACCGGGTGAACTCCTCGCGGGAGCGGGGGCGCAGCGTGAGCCCGCGGGCCTGGTACATCGCGCGGGCCTGCGCCGCCTTCGCCGGGTCGAAGTCGCCCGTCGTGTGGGACAGCACGAGGTAGCTGCCGGGTGCGAGCTGCTGGACCAGCCGGTCCACCAGCTCGTACGCGCCGTCCTCGTCGTCCACGAAGTGCAGCAGCGCGAGCAGCGACAGCGCGATCGGCCGGGTGAAGTCCAGGACCTTGCCCGCCGCGTCCAGGATCGCCTCGGGATCGCGGGCGTCCGCCTGGATGTAGTCGGTGGCGCCCTCGGGGGTGCTGCGCAGCAGGGCCTCGGCGTGGGCGAGCACGATCGGGTCGTTGTCGCAGTAGACGACGCGGGACTCGGGGGCGACCTGCTGGGCTATCTGGTGGAGATTGGGCTCGGTGGGGATGCCGGTGCCGATGTCGAGGTACTGGCGTACGCCGTTCCTGCCGAGCCAGCGCGTGGCGCGGTGCATATAGGCCCGGTTGACCCTGGCCATGTCACGGCCGCGCGCGTCCAGGGTGAGGAGTTGCTTGGCCATCTCCTCGTCGACCGGGTAGTTGTCCTTGCCTCCGAGGAACCAGTCGTACATACGAGCCGGATGCGGCTTGCTGGTGTCGATCCGTACGGCGGCGGGGTCTTGCCCGGTCATCTGGCGTCTCCAAGGGTCTGCGACGGGTGGGCGACAAGAGGACGAACGAACGGAACTGCACGTACCACTCGGGCGGTCGGTCCCGGGTCACGTCAGAAGGAAGTCTGCCTGACCGGACTTGGCGCCCTGGATGAAAGCGGCGATCTCGCCGTGCGTGTAGATGAGAGCGGGGCCTTCAGGGTCGGCGGACTGGCGCACCGCGACCCTGCCGTCGGCCAGCTTCATGGCCTCGATGCAGTTGCCGCCGTTGCCGCCGCTCCACGGCTTGTGCCACCCCTCCGAGCCGAGCTCCCGGGCAGGCATGCCGTTGTATATGCGATCCATTCACAGCTCCTTGCGGACGCCCCGGAGGATGTCCTTCGTGCGTTGCGCGGTGGCGGCCTGGGCCGCCATGCGGTCCATGACCTCCAGGTGCGAGGCCACCTCGGGGCGCGCGTCGAGATAGACCGCGCCGGTCAGGTACTCGCTGTAGACCATGTCGGGCAGCTCGGGCACGGCGAACCGGAAGAGAACGAACGGTCCGTAGGTGCCGGGGTGCGGCCCGGTCGCGAACTCCGCGACCTGGAGCGTGACGTTCGGCAGTTCGACGGCTTCGAGGAGCCGGTCGATCTGGGCCCGCATCACCTCTGGGGTGCCCGCCGGCCGGCGGAGCACCGTCTCGTCCATGACCACCCAGAATCTGGGGGCGTCGGCTCTGGTGAGCAGTCCCTGCCGCTCCATCCGCAGGGCGACGTGCCGCTCGATGTCGTCGGCGCTGGTGGCGCCGAGGGCTCCGCTGCGCATGACGCCGCGCGCGTACTCCTCGGTCTGGAGGAGTCCGGGGACGAAGTGGGGTTCGTACGCCCGGATGAGACTCGCGGCCCCCTCCAGGCTGACGTACATGCTGAACCAGCCGGGCAGGACGTCGTGGAAACGCTGCCACCAGCCCGGCTTGTTGGCGTCCTCGGCGAGTTGGACGAAACCGTCGGCCTCGTCGTCGGCGATGCCGTAGGCCCGCAGGAGGAGTTGCACGTAGGGGATTTTCAGCGCGACCTCGGCCATCTCCATCCGGCGGATGGTGGCGGGGGCCACTCGGAGCACCTTGGCGGCCTCCTCGCGTTTCAGGCCGGCTCGCTCCCGCAGATCCTGCAGTCGCTTGCCCAGTACGACCTGCCCCACCGTGGGGGCGGACCGCGGCTCGCTCACTACAGACCTCCCCAGCGCGCTGTTCTCGATGTCACGGCGTCACGGCGTCACGAGTCGGTGACACGACTCCTTGTTCGGAGACGCGACTCGGCGTCACGGCGAGTGTGCCATGACACTCTCCCTCAGAACTCGACACTCTGCAATTTTCAGAGTGCCTCTTGCCAAGTGTCGCCGCCGGGTGGAAAGTGTGTCGGTGAACCAGTTCACGAGGCTGCCGCGCTCTGCTCCGGGAGAGGCACGACCGGCACTGCTTCCCCACCGTTAAGGATTGGTCGTGGCTTCTGGTAACGCGCTCAACCCGCTGCTCGTCGGCACGTTCGCGCCGGCCTTCACGGGGTTGGCGATCCGCCGCTTCGGGTTCGAGCTGCCCGGCCGCACCGATTCGGTCGCACGCGCCCGCCGCCTGCTCCGGGAACGGATGCTGCGCTGGGGCCTTGGCGACGACCACCTCGACGCGGTGGCCCTGGTCGCGACCGAGCTGTTCACCAACGCCGTGGTGCACACCGAGAGCGAGCGCGTCCTGTGCGAACTGCGCGACGCGGAAGGCCAGTTGCGCATAGCGGTGCAGGACCAGGGCTGCCCGCCCGGCGAGCCGCGACTGTGCCGGATCTCCGAGGACGAGCGCGGGCGCGGACTGCTGCTGGTGGACGCCGTGAGCAGCGCCTGGGGCGCGCACGACGCACAGCCGGGTCCCGGCCGTATCGTCTGGGCCGAGCTGGCGCTCGACCTGGAGGGTCCGTGCTGAGGACCATGGCCGGGCTGCTCTCCCGCAGTCGCCACGGGACTCAGGAGCAGTTTCGCCTGGAGGTCCCGCCGGGCCTGCCCGCAACACTGGGCTGCGACGCGGTCGGGGTGCCCGCGCGGCACGGCCGCCGGATGCTGGCCAAGCTGCCGAGCACGGGCTGTGTCTACTCGGACACGGACTGGTGGTGGTGGATCGTGCCCGCCGGCTCCGACCTGGAGCTGAGGTGGCCGCTGCCCTCGTACTACTCCCGCGGGGCATACGTACCGGCTGCGGCGCGGCTGATCCACTGGCCCGAGGACACCAGCCCCTACACCCCGCCCATCCCGCTCTACCTGATGATCTGCCAGATCACCGGCACCGCGCCCGCCTGGGCGGATTACGGGCTCAGAAGCGCACAGGGAGCCTGAGCAGCCCGCGGGCCCGCATCGAGGGACGGTGGGCGAGCTCGTCCTCCGCCGCGTCGAGGGCCAGCCGGGGAAAGCGCTCCAGCAGCGCGCCGAGCGCGATCGCGGTCTCCAGCCTGGCCAGCGGTGCGCCGAGGCAGTAGTGGATCCCGTGGCCGAGCGCCAGATGCGCGCCGGCGTCCGTACGGTCCAGCTCCAGCCGGTCCGGGGCGGTGAACCGGCCGGGATCCCGGTTCGCCGCCGCGAGCGAGAGCAGGACGGTCTCCCCGGCCGGGACGGTGACCCCGCCGATGGTGACGTCCTGAACGGGGAAACGACGGATCGCCAGCAGCGCGGGGCCGTCGTAGCGGGCCAGCTCCTCGACGGCGGGTCCCAGCCGGCCCGCCGGGTCGGCGCGCAGCGCCGCGAGCTGCTCCGGGTGGCTCAGCAGCGCCAGGACGGCGTTCCCGATGAGATGGACGGTGTTCTCGTACCCGGCGAAGAGGATCAGGAAGACCAGCGACATCAGCTCGTCCTCGGACAGCCGGTCGCCGTCCTCGTCACGCACCGTGATCAGGGCCGAGATCAGATCGTCACCGGGACTGCGGCGTTTGGTGGCGAGCAGGGCCGTGAAGAACGACAGCATGCTGACAACGGCGTCCTTGGCCGCGTCAGGCCTGGCCGGATCGGGGGCGACGAGCGAGTCCGTCCAGTCCCGGAAGTCCCGCCGGTCCTCCTCGGGCACGCCGAGGAGGTCGCAGATGACCGTGACCGGCAGCGGCGCGGCGTACGCGGCGATGAGATCGGCCCGGCCGTGCGGCTCGATCGCGTCGAGGAGCCGGTGCGCGGTGCGCAGGACGGGGTCCCGCAGCGTCTCGATCCGGGACGGGGTGAACGCGGAAGACACCAGCCTGCGGATCCGCGTGTGGTCCGGCGGGTCCATGTTCATCAGGTTCGCGTCCAGCGCCGGCGGCAGCGCGAAACCACGGTAGCCACCGGGCCCGGCGTTGCTCCGGTCGAGCGACAGCCTGCTGTCGGCGAGCGCCGCGCATACGTCCTCGTAACGGGTGACCAGCCAGACGGGGCTGCCGTCGGGGCCCGCCACCTTGTGCACGGGGGCGGAGCCGCGCAGCCGCTCATAGGCGCCGTACGGGTCGGACAGCAACGAGTCGGAGAGCAACGGGTCGGGCCGGTCGCGCGGGACATCTGACATGCCCTCACCCTAGGCAACGGGGTGGCGGAGACGGACAGTTGCCCCCTCGCGATGGGATGATCGCCATGACGCTTCGGCAGGCTGTCCACTCACGGGGGTTGCGAAATGTCTCTGCTCGCCATCAGTGATCTGCACGTCAACCACAAGGAGAACCGCAAGCACGTCGACAGTCTGCGGCCCGGCTCCGACGACGACTGGCTGCTCGTCGCGGGCGACGTCGGCGACCTGGTGTCGGACATCGAGTGGGCGCTGACGCTGCTGCGCGACCGGTTCGCCAAGGTCGTGTGGGCACCGGGGAACCACGAGCTGTGGACGGTCTCCGCCGACCCCGTCCAGGCACGCGGCGTGGAGCGCTACGAGCTGCTCGTGGAGCTGTGCCGACGGCTGGGCGTGCTGACGCCCGAGGACCCGTACCCGGTCTGGACGGGCGAGGAGGGACCCGTCGCGATCGCGCCGCTGTTCCTGCTGTACGACTACACCTTCCGCCCGGAGGGCGCGGCCAACCAGGAGGAGGCCCTGGACCAGGCGCGCCGCGCGCATGTCGTCTGCACCGACGAACTCCTGCTGCATCCCGACCCGTATCCGAGCCGCGACGCCTGGTGCCGGGCCCGGCTGGAGCTCACCGAGTCACGGCTGGCCGCCGTCCCCGACGGGCTGCCCACGGTGCTGGTCAACCACTATCCGCTGGTCCGTGAGCCGACGCGGGTACTGCGGTATCCCGAATTCGCGCTCTGGTGCGGGACCGAGCACACCGCGGACTGGCACATCCGCCACCGGGCGCGCGCGATGGTGTACGGGCATCTGCACATCCCCCGTACCACCCGGCACGACGGTGTGCCGTTCCACGAGGTGTCGGTGGGCTATCCGCGTGAATGGCGGGAGCGCTCGGGGGAGCCGGCCCTGCCGACCACGATCCTGCGCTGAGTCCGCCCGCGGTCAGCCCTTCGACGCGGGCAGCGTGTGGACCCCGAACGCCGCGCGCTGCGGATCGTGCAGCACCGCGAACCGCGGCCCTCCCTCCATCTGCACCGGTTCCAGGAACACGCCACCGCCCGCGTCCGACGCCGTGTGCGCGGTCGCGTCGACGTCCGTCACCTGGAAGTACGGCAGCCAGTGCGCCGGGACCTCCGGAGGGAAACGCTCGTCCTGCATCCTGAGCAGCCCGCCGAAGTCGTCTCCCCCGACCCCGAACTGGGTGTAGTGCTCCGACGCGTTCACGGTCCAGCCGAAGACCGCCGGATAGAACCGTTTGGCCTCCGCCGGGTCACGGGTCAGCAGCTCGACCCAGCCCAGCGCACCCGGCGCGTTGAGCAGCTCCGCCCCGGCGAAGTTGCGGCCCTGCCAGAGCGAGAAGACCGCGCCCTCGGGGTCCGCGACCACCGCGAAGCGGCCGTCCTCGAAGACGTCCATCGGTCCGGTGAGCAGCGTCCCGCCCGCGTCGGTGACCGCTGCCGCGGTGGCATCCGTGTCGTTCGTCGCGAACAACACGGTCCACGCCGCGGGCTGCTTCGGCTGGTACAGCGGGGTGAGCGCGGCGACCGCGGCGTCGCCGACACGGGCCATGGTGTAGCCGCCGGCCTCGGCCCGCGGATCGGTCGCCGTGCGCCAGCCGAAGACCGTGCCGTAGAAGTCCTGCGCTCCCGGTATGTCGCCGGTGCCGAGCTCGACCCAGCAGGGTCCGCCGATGACGGGCCGGGAAGTCTTCATGGTCGTACCTCCGGGGGTCGGGTCCCCCGCAAGCACGCTATGCCGCCTACGTCACAGCGGCCACCTGTGCACGGCCCGTACGATCAGGCACCGCCGCGCCCGGCCGGGTGGGGCGACAACCCGTCTGGAGGGCCAATGGTGACCCCTGGCAATGCCGCGCGCCTCTCGCCGTCTCCGGCCGCGGCCGGAGAGTCTGCTGCCGGAGAGTCTGCTGCCGGAGAGCCCGCTTCCGGAGAGTCCGCTGTCGCCGAACGCCCCGCGCGGGCGTTCCCCGTACCGAACGGGGTGACCGGCATCGGCATGATCGTCGTCGACGCGGGCGGCCGGATCCTCCTCGGGCTCGCACACAACGGCTGCTGGGAGCTGCCCGGCGGCAAGGTCGACCCCGGTGAGAGCTTCGAGCGGGCGGGGGCGCGCGAACTGGCCGAGGAGACGGCGCTCCGGGTGCGCGAGGAAGACGTACGGATCGTCGCCGTGGTGCTCGAAGGCGAGCGCGGCATCACCCGGGTCTCCGCCGCGGGCCTGGTCACCGGCGTCGAGGGCGAGCCGGAGGTCACCGAGCCGGACAAGATCGTGCGCTGGCAGTGGCACCGTCCGGACACCCTCCCGGCCGAGCTGTTCGTTCCCTCGGCCGCCGTGCTGCGCGCCTGGCGGCCCGAGCTGACGCTGCCGGACGTCCCGGCCCACAGCTATCCCGTTGTCGGCTGACCGGTTCCGGGTTCCTGGGTTGCCGGGTTTTCCGGCTTTCTGTTATCGGCGCGGGGGCGGCGCGTCTCCCATGTGTCGGAGGACAGGCCCGAGTTCTGAAAGAGAGTGGACACAGCGTGAGCAGCGAACGCGAAGCCGCGATGATCATGGCGGCGCAGGCCGGGGACCAGCAGGCGCAGGACCGGCTCGTCGCCGAGTACCTTCCGCTCGTCTACAACATCGTCGGCCGGGCCATGAACGGCCACGCCGACGTGGACGACGTGGTGCAGGAGACCATGCTCCGCGTCCTCGGCGGCCTTGAGGGGCTGCGCAGCCCGGAGAACTTCCGCAGCTGGCTGGTCGCCATCACGATGAACCAGATACGCGGCCACTGGCGCGAGCGCCGGTCGGGCGCGATACCCACCGGCGGCGGTCTGGACGACGCGTACGACGTCGTCGACCCCGGCGCGGACTTCGTGGACCTCACCATCACCCGCCTCGGACTCTCCGGTCAGCGCCGCGAGACCGCCGAGGCCACCCGCTGGCTGGACGAGGACGACCGGGCGCTGCTGTCGCTGTGGTGGCTGGAGGCCGCCGGACAGCTGTCGCGGGCGGAGGTCGCCGCCGCACTGGAGCTGTCCCCGCAGCACACCGCGGTACGGGTGCAGCGGATGAAGGCCCAGTTGGAGACGGCCCGTGTCGTGGTCCGCGCGCTGTCCGCCGACCCGCGCTGCGTCCTGCTGGAGCCGATGGTCGCCGGCTGGGACGGCATACCCTCGGCCCTCTGGCGCAAGCGCCTGGCCCGCCATGCCCGCGGCTGCACGGTCTGCTCGGGGCACTGGTCGGGGCTGGTGCCCGCCGAGGGCCTGCTCGTCGGCCTCGCGCTCGTACCGGTGGCGGCATCGCTCGCCCGGTTCGCCTCGTCGCCGGACATGGTCGCGACCGCTTCCGCCCACGCGCCCGCCTCGGCCCGTACCCAGGCCCGCCTGGAGCGGGCGCGGCGGCGGCGCCGTACCGCGGCCGTTGCCGCCGCGGTCGCCGCTCTCGTCACGGGCGGCGGTGCGGTCCATCTGCTCACCGGCCCCTCGGACGACGAGGAGCCCCGCGCCACGGCTGCCGCCCCGGCCTCCCCGCTGCTTCCGTCGCCCAACCGGAGCCCGTCCCCCTCCCCGTCGCTCACAGCCTCCCCGAGCCCCACTCCGAAGCCCAGCCCGAGCAAGACGGCCAAGCCCAAGCCGAAGCCCACGCCGGCGAAGCCCAGGCCGAAGCCCACGCCCACGCCGGAGCAGCCGGACCCGGCGCCGCCCCTGCCGAGCGGCGACGCCGAGCAGGTCGTCGCCCTGGTCAACTCCGAGCGCGCCAAGGCGGGATGCGGACCGGTGACCAGCAACGACAAGCTCGCCACGGCGGCACAGCGGCACAGCGCGGACATGGCGGCCCGTGACTACTTCGACCACACGAGCCCGGACGGGACCGATCCCGGCGACCGCATCACCGCGGCCGGCTACCGCTGGAGCACGTACGGCGAGAACATCGCGAGGGGCCAGCAGAGCCCTGCGTCGGTGATGGACTCCTGGATGAACAGTTCCGGCCACCGCGCGAACATCCTCAACTGCTCGTTCAAGGAGATCGGCGTGGGCATCCACGACGCGTCCGGCGGGCCGTGGTGGACGCAGGCGTTCGGTACGGCGATGTGAGGTGAACCGGCGTGCGGCGGCGCCGGCCGGCCGGCGCCGGCCGACGGGCCGTCACCGTGCGGCGGTGCCGGGGCACCAGGGAGTGTCTGCGGGACGCCGCCGGGCGGACGGGAGTTCGACGACGCGGTTCAGGCGCAGATGCGTTTGAAGCCGGTCGCCCCCGGCCGGGCCCGGAACGTCACCTCGTGCCCCGCGTCGTCGGTGAAGACCGCCTGCGTCCCGGACGTCAGAGTCATCGTGCCGCGCTGGGTGGGGTTGTCCCACCCTTCGGGCGGGTTTCCCGCGCCGTCGTCGAGCGGCGTCTGAGCCTCGAAGTACGTCGAGCCGATACGGGCCTCGTCGATCCCGCAGTGTGTGTAGAGGTCGTAGGGGATCGCCCGGCCGGACGGCCGGGCCCGGACCGTCTCCACAGCCTCACCCTTACCGGCTTTCCCTGCCTCACCGGCCTCTGCTGCCTGCCCCGCCGCGGTGCAGCCCGTGAGGGCGCCAGCAGCCAGCGCGAGGGCGCACACGATCCGTCCCACTCTCTTGGTCACGGCGCTTGGACGCCCGGTCCGTTCGGGCGGTTCCACCGGCCGACGGCCTCCGGAACACAGTCTTCCGGAAACCTGCACACCGAACGCGCAACCGATGCACAGCAGCTGACCGACGCTCACCGCGTGCGGTGGGGTTGGCGGCATGGCAGGCCATTGGGGCGGGAGTGTCCGATTCCGCTTCGGCGGCGCGCTTCACCCGAAGGGAATCGGGAGCGTGAAGCTTGTGAAGAAGTCGCCGCCGAGGCGTGGACGCACCTGCACGTGAACTTGAATTCGTGCCGGATGAGGCTCTGACCGGGAGTTGTCCGATTGGCTGTCCGGCGCGTCGGCGTGCTTTGATCCGTCGCACCGCGGGAGTTGCACCGAGGGTTCCTGATTTATTGGGCACCCGCACGACCGCTGACGCGGCCGGGTCGTTTTCCGGCGGGACCGGCCGGCACCTTTGAGAGATATCCACATGAAGGGAAGCTTCATCATGAACTTCACCCCCCAGGTCGAGACCGCTGAGATCTCCGACGCCGACCTCGACAACGTCTCGGGCGGTCTG
Source organism: Streptomyces sp. NPDC054841 (assembly GCF_053611045.1). Classification (NCBI taxonomy): domain Bacteria; kingdom Bacillati; phylum Actinomycetota; class Actinomycetes; order Kitasatosporales; family Streptomycetaceae; genus Streptomyces; species Streptomyces sp. NPDC054841. Next base: position 17,125 of record NZ_JBSGZO010000158.1, read on the forward strand.
CACAGCGC
>NZ_JBSGZO010000159.1:0-2248 GCF_053611045.1 Streptomyces sp. NPDC054841
TCCTTGCCGTCCTGGCAGCGGCAGCCGGGATCAGTGGCAGGGAACCCGTAGAAGCCGGGGAAGCCCAGGAAGCCGAGGCAACCGGAGACTCGCCGGGCGTGGCCGACGACGCGGTGGCGACGGTGCTCGCCGCCGTCAATGACGCGGTGACGGAACTGGCGGCCGAACGGCAACGGCGAGACATCCACGACGCTGCCTTCGACAACATCTGGCGAGGCGAATGACGACGGCGCGGGCGGTGACGATGGTCGCCGCCGCCGCGATGACGGGCGCCCGGCGTATCACCCTCGGTGTGCGGCACCGTCCGCCGGTCGCGCAGTTCGTCCGGCAGCAGTGGCTCAGCGAGGCCCTTCCCGCCAAGTCACCGGGCACCGGCCTCGGCCGTCGGCCGGTAAGCACCTGAACGTTCTCTTCTTCCTCCCCCGCACGTATTTCGTCATGGCCCTTAACAAATTAGTATCCGGGGCAGCTCAGGGAAGACACGGAACGGAGATCTCCGATGGCTGTACCCGAAGGGCCGCTCGTCGTCGGCGTCGACAGCTCCACCCAGTCGACGAAGGCGCTGGTCGTCGATGTCGCCACGGGCCGGGTGGTGGCGAGCGGCCAGGCCCCGCACACCGTCACGGGCGAGGGCGGGGCGCGGGAAAGCGACCCGGAGGAGTGGTGGCGCGCGCTCGGGGAGGCGCTCACCCAGTGCGGCGCACCGGCGCTTCGTGCCGCAGCGGTGTCCGTCGCGGGGCAGCAGCACGGTCTGGTCACGCTGGACGCGCGGGGCCGGCCGGTGCGTCCGGCGATGCTGTGGAACGACGTTCGGTCCGCGGCGCAGAGCGAGTGGCTGATCGAGCGCCTCGGGGGCCCGAAGGCATGGGCGGAACGGACCGGCAGTGTTCCCGGTCCCGCGTTCACCGTCACCAAGTGGGCGTGGCTGCGCGAGCACGAACCGGAGGCCGCCGCTGCCGCCCGCGCAGTGCGGCTCCCGCACGACTTTCTCACCGAGCGGCTCACGGGACGGGCCGTCACGGACCGCGCAGACGCCTCGGGCACGGGCTGGTGGACGCCCGCGACGAGGGCGTACGACGTCGAGATCCTCTCCCTCGCGGGCCTCTCCCCCACGCTGCTGCCGGAGGTCGTGGACCCGTTCGAGGCGGCGGGGACGGTCCGGGATCTGCCTGGTCTGCCGCTTCCCGCGGGCGCTCTGGTGGCGCCCGGCACCGGGGACAACGCGGCAGCCGCGCTCGGGCTCGGTCTCGCCGCCGGGCAGCCGGTGCTGAGCCTGGGCACGTCGGGCACGGTGTACACGACGTCCGCTCATCCGTCGGCCGATCCGACCGGGACCGTGGCCGGTTTCGCCGATGCCCGCGGCGGCTGGCTTCCGCTGGCCTGCACGCTGAACTGCACCCAGGCGGTCGACCGGGTCGCCGCGCTGCTGGGCCGGGACCGCGAGGCGGTGGAGCCGGGTGGCCGGGAGGTGCTGCTGCCGTTCCTCGACGGGGAGCGCACGCCCCAACTGCCCTATGCATCAGGGCTGTTGTACGGACTGCGGCACGACACGACGCCGGGCGGGCTGCTGCAGGCGGCGTACGACGGAGCCGTGTACGCACTACTGGCGGCGCTCGGAAAGGTGCTGCCGCAGGACGCCGGCCAGGGCGCTCCGCTGCTGCTGATCGGCGGCGGCGCGCGGGGCACCGCGTGGCGCGAGACGGTCCGCCGGCTGTCGGGCAGGGCGGTGCAGGTGCCGGACGCCCGCGAACTCGTCGCCCTCGGCGCCGCCGCGCAGGCCGCCGGGGTGCTCACCGGCGAGGACCCCCGGGACGTCGCCAGGCGCTGGGGCACCGCGGGCGGTCCGTCGTACGATCCGGTCCCGGTGGACCGGGCCGCGCTGGACCGTATCGGCTCCGTCCTCGCCGACGGCGACGTACTGCTGCGCAAGGAGCACCGGCCTTGACCCCACCACCTGCCGCCGACGCTTCCGTGGTACTGCCCAACACCCAGCAGGGAATCCGCCGCCGCAATCTGTCCCTCGTGCTGCACGCCGTGGCCGCCGAGGGCCCGCTGTCGCGTGCGGACGTCGCCGTACGGATCGGGCTGACGAGGGCCGCGGTCTCCTCCCTCGTGGACGAACTGACCCGCGCCGGGCTGCTGGTGGAGCTCGGTCGCGCGCAGTCCGGCAGCGTCGGCCGGCCCGGCAGCGCGCTCACGCTCAGCGACCGTGGACCTGTCGGCATCGGCGCGGAGGTCGGCGTCGACC
>NZ_JBSGZO010000159.1:2258-17059 GCF_053611045.1 Streptomyces sp. NPDC054841
CGGTGGCCGCGGTGGATCTGCGGGGGAAGGTGCGGGCACGGGCGTCGGCGGACACCGACAACCGGGGCCGGCCGCCCGAGCCGGTCCTCAAGGAGCTTGCCGCCCTGGTCCGCCAGGTCACCGATGCCGTACGCACCGAAGGGCTGCGCCCCGCCGGTGTCGCCGTGGCGGTGCCGGGACTGGTCGCGCGCGACACGCACACCGTCGTCCGCGCGCCCAACCTGGACTGGTGGGACGTCGATCTGGGCGCGTGCCTTCCGTACGGTCCGCAGCTCACCGTCGACAACGAGGCCAACCTCGGTGCGCTCGCCGAGCTGTGGATCGGCGGGGATCCGGCGCCGCAGGACTTCGTCCATGTGTCGGCGGAGATCGGCATCGGCGCGGCCGTGGTCGTCGACGGCCGGCTGCTGCGCGGTGCTCACGGCTACGCGGGCGAGCTGGGCCATGTTCCGGTGCGGCCCGAAGGCCCCCGGTGCGCCTGCGGCGGACGGGGCTGCCTGGAGCAGTACGCCGGCGAGGAGGCCGTCCTGCGGGCCGCCGGACTCCGTACGGCGGGCCGGCCGATCGGGCTGCTGGCCGAGCGGGCCGCCGCCGGTGACCGTGACGTGCTGCGGGCGTTGCGCGGCGCGGGCGCCGCGCTGGGGATCGCGCTGGCCGGTGCGGTCAACCTCCTCGATCCCCGTGCGGTGGTGCTGGGTGGCGCGCTGTCGCGGCTGTCGTCGTGGCTGCTGCCTTCCCTGGAGCGGGAGTTGACGCGTCGTACGGCCGATCCGGCGCGCCCCGCGCTGACGGTGTCACGGCTGGGGTCCGAGGGGCCGCTGCTGGGTGCCGCGCACTCGGTGGTGCGTGCGGTGCTGGACGACCCGGCCTCGTTCGCGGCAACTGCTCCCTGACCGGCTGTGTCCGGTCCGTGACTCTTGCCGGTGGTGCCGTGCGGTACAACCATGGGCGCCGGACGCGAGGAAGCGACCGGGAGGCCGGGTTGACCGACACGTGGGTGGCTCTGGAGGCCGGGGGCGATCCGGTGGAGCGCGGAGGTGTGCTGCGCCGGGCGTACGAGGAGTTCGCGACGGCGGGCCGGGTGGAGCGCGCCGTGCGGCCCGTGGTGGCCGAGTCCTGGCGGCGCTGCGCGCGGGCGCATGTCGCCCCGGAGGGCGCGGCGTGCGTGGAGCTCGGTGACGACGAGCTCGATGTGTACCGTGACGGGCATCCGCTGTCGCGGGTGATGCCGGTGATCCGGGAACTCATGGGCGGCTACGCCTTGGACGGGGAGCACCTCGTCGCGGTGTGCGACGCCCAGGCTCGGCTGCTGTGGGTGGAGGGCCATCCGGAGACCCGGCGGCGGGCCCGGGGGATGAACTTCGTGGAGGGCGCGCGCTGGGCCGAGTCCGTGGCGGGTACGAACGCGCCGGGCACGGCGCTCGCGGTGGACCGTCCCGTTCAGGTGTTCGCGGCCGAGCACTTCCGGCGGCCCGTGCAGCAGTGGACCTGTGCGGCGGCTCCCGTCCACGATCCGCACAGTGGACGGCTGCTGGGCGCTGTGGACATCACGGGCGGCGACCGGCTGGCGCATCCGCACAGTCTGGCGTTCGTCGGCGCGGTCGCGCGGGCCGCCGAGTCACAGCTGGCGCTGCTGGCGCCGCGGCCGACGGGCGACGCGATGCGGCTTTCGGCGCTGGGCAGGGACGAGGCGCTGCTGGTGGCGGAGGGCCGGAAGGTGCGCCTCTCCCGCCGCCACAGCGAGATCGTCGTGGTGCTGGCCCGCCATCCCGAGGGGCTGAGCGGTGACGAACTGCTGCTGGAGCTGTACGAGGACGAGCACATCAACCCGGTGACGCTGCGGGCGGAGCTGTCGCGGCTGCGCGGTCTGCTGGGGCCACGGCTGCTGCGGTCCCGTCCGTACCGTCTGGCGGTGCCCGTCGACGCGGACTTCGAATCGGTGGCCCGCCGGCTCGCGTCGGGTGCGGTGGCAGCGGCGCTCAGCGGGTATGCGGGTCCGCTGCTGCCGGGTTCGCAGGCGCCCGGTGTGGCGCGGCTGCGGCGGCGGCTGACGGACCAGCTGCGGACGGCGCTGATCGCGCGTGCCGATCCGGGGCTGCTGGCGGACTGGGTGCACAGCCCGTGGGGCGAGGACGACCTTCCGGTGTGGCAGGCGCTCGCCGCCGTGCTGCCCCGGGGCCGGCGGGCCGCGGCGCAGGCCCGGGTGCGGGCCCTGGACAGCGAGTACGCGGCCACGCCCTGACCCCCGGGGCCCGGGCGACTGCTGTAGGCACCTGACTTCCAGGCACCGGGCGCCTGACGCCGCGTCGACTCCTTTGGGCACCACGCACCAGACCCCGGACACCAGGCACCTGAAGCGGCGCCGCCGAGCCCGGCGGCAACGTGCTTGCAACGTACGGCTCCCTAGGTTCGGCCGGGAGCGCGGTCCAGAGGCGGGCAGCGCGGACTCCGGGAGGTCTCATGGCTCGTTACGCTGCGCCCGGCACCGAAGGCGCCATCGTCACGTACGCGTCCCGTTACGACCACTGGATCGGCGGCGAGTACGTCCCGCCGGCCCGCGGTCAGTACTTCGAGAATCCGAGCCCGGTGAACGGGCAGCCGTTCACCGAGATCGCCCGTGGCACCGCCGAGGACGTGGAGCGCGCCCTGGACGCGGCGCATGCCGCGGCGCCGGCGTGGGGACGCACCGCGCCCGAGGCCCGGGCGAACGTCCTGCTGCGGATCGCCGACCGGATGGAGGCGCATCTGGAGGAGCTCGCGGTCGCGGAGAGCTGGGAGAACGGCAAGCCGGTCCGGGAGACGCTGGCCGCCGACATCCCGCTGGCCATCGACCACTTCCGCTATTTCGCGGGCGTGCTGCGGGCCCAGGAGGGTTCGCTCAGCGAACTGGACGACAGCACGGTCGCGTACCACTTCCATGAGCCGCTCGGCGTGGTCGCGCAGATCATCCCGTGGAACTTCCCCATCCTGATGGCGGTCTGGAAGCTGGCGCCGGCACTGGCCGCCGGGAACGCGGTGGTGCTGAAGCCCGCCGAGCAGACCCCTGCCTCGGTGCACCTCTGGATGAGCCTGGTCGCCGACCTGCTGCCGCCGGGTGTGGTGAACATCGTCAACGGCTTCGGCGTGGAGGCGGGCAAGCCGCTCGCGTCCAGCCCCCGGGTCGCGAAGGTCGCGTTCACCGGCGAGACGACGACGGGGCGGCTGATCATGCAGTACGCCTCGGAGAACATCAAGCCGGTGACGCTGGAGCTGGGCGGCAAGTCGCCGAACATCTTCTTCGACGACATCTGGGCGGCCGACGACGACCTGCGCGACAAGGCTCTGGAAGGGTTCACCATGTTCGCCCTCAACCAGGGCGAGGTGTGCACCTGTCCCTCGCGGGCGCTGATCCAGCGCGGGCACTACAGCGAGTTCCTGGACGCGGGGATCGCCCGGACCGAGGCGATCGTGCCCGGTCATCCGCTGGACACGGACACGATGATCGGCGCGCAGGCCTCCAACGACCAGCTGCAGAAGATCCTTTCGTACCTGGACATCGGCCAGCAGGAGGGCGCCAAGATCCTGACGGGTGGTCAGCGGATCGAGTACGACGGCGAACTGGCGGGCGGCTACTACGTCCAGCCCACGATCTTCGAGGGCGACAACCGGATGCGGATCTTCCAGGAGGAGATCTTCGGCCCGGTCGTCGCGGTGACGTCGTTCTCCGACTTCGACGACGCGATCAAGACGGCGAACGACACCCTGTACGGGCTGGGCGCGGGCGTCTGGACCCGGGACGTCAACCGGGCCTACCGCGCCGGACGGGCGATCCAGGCGGGACGGGTCTGGACGAACTGCTACCACGCCTATCCGGCGCACGCTGCTTTCGGCGGCTACAAGCAGTCCGGGATCGGCCGCGAGACCCACAAGATGATGCTGGACCACTACCAGCAGACGAAGAACCTGCTGGTGAGCTACTCGCCGAAGAAGCTCGGCTTCTTCTAGGCGCACGAAAAAGGGCGCCTGACCTGGGTTGTCACCCGTCAGGCGCCTTTCGCTCAGCCCGCTCTCGACCGAGCCCCGGCTTGCGCGCTAACTCCCAATTCCTCCCACCGCTGTACCCCTCCTGACCAGTGCTTCCGGACCAGTCACGGACCAAACCCCGGTTCAGCCCTCGGGTGCTTCACCTTGACTGACGCGCTGCCACTCGTTCATTGACTGCTCGATGAGGGGGTTCGCCTGTTTGAGGCATCAGACGATCTCGCGTCGGGTTTTGCCCTCCTTGGTGCGGCGCTCGTAGTAGCCCTGGGTGCGTGGGTCGAAGCGCAGACGGGTCTGCACGATCCGGTGGAGGGCGGCGTTGGCCTGCCGGTCGCCGCCGCGGTTGAGGCGACAGTACTGCCGAGCGCCCGAGGAGCGTTCTGCGGGGCTGACCCCGCACAGCGCGGCGAAGGACGCCTCACTCCCCAGACGTTCCGGGTTGTCCCTCATCGTGATCAGCAGAGTGACGGCCGTGTCCGGGCCGATGCCTGACTCGCTAGCCGATCAGACTCATCGCCCACTCGAAGTGGGCGATGAGCGTGACTGTGTGCTGCTCTCCATGGCTCGCAGTCGCTGCGTCCAGGAGCGACCTGTACTCCGATTCCGACTCGGACAGTGCGCCCAGGGAGCGCAGTGCCGCAGCATGACTGTTACGGCATGCCAACACACTGGTGTGGTCGTCGACGAGCTGCCTCTTCTGCACGTCGGTCAGCTCCGTGAAGATCGTCGCAGCGCTCGGCACCGGGAACCTCTTTTTCCAGTTCGAGAACCTGGCGGAAGACCTGCTCGGCGTGCTCGTTCTCCCCTTGGTCGCGCAGCGAGACTGCCAATTCCTGGGCTTCAAGGACATCGGGGTGCCGGTCTCCACGATCGTGGTCCGCGCCCAGCGGCAGCTCGGCCAGCTGGCTGCAACAACCGAAGGCCGAGTACCGCGCCGGTGGCTCCGGTCATTCCTACGATCAGTCGCACATCGATCAGCCCTTCGTTTCCCTGCTCTCCTCAGAAGCTAAGAGGCACCCCGACGGCGCGGGCGGTAACCTTGGGACGCACCATGGGAAAAAACCGACAGCACTCCGTTACCGACGTGTCGTACCGGCCCTCGCTGAGCGCACCCATCGGCGTGGACGTCCTCGATTTCGCTGAGCTGTCCACACGCGGAAGCCGGCGGGGACTGGATCTGTCAGCGCCACTCCGGCCGGACTTCCACCACTTGATCCATGTCAGGCAGGGCCCGGTGCGGCACACCGTGGACTTTCAGAACCACAGACTGGACTCGGGTTCCTGGCTCTGGGTGCGAGCCGGCCAGGTCCACCAGTACGTCCCCCGCGATCACACCGCGGCCCGGGGCACCATCGTCATCTGGCAACCCGGCTTCGTCACCGCAGAGCCCCTCCACAACGACTCGCCCATGCTCCTGACGGGCCCGCACGCTCGCTCCGCCGGCCTCGCGCTTCGCCACCTCACCCACGAATACGGCGACCTGGCCTCCCTGCCCCTCGACGCCCACATCGAGACGCTGCGCCACCTCCTCAGCGTTCTGCTGCTGCGCCTGACCCACGCGTGCCCGGCCCCCGCGTCGCCCCCCGGCTCGGTCAACGACGCCTTCCACCGCTTCCGTGCCGCTGTCGAACGCGACTTCGCCGACTCGCACCACGTCAACGACTATGCCGCCGCACTCGGCTACAGCGTTCGCACCCTGACCCGCGCCACCCAGGAAGCGACCGGCTCCACCGCCAAGCAGTACCTCGACGCCCGCATCCTCCTGGAAGCCCGGCGGCTTCTGGTCCACACCGATGCCACGTCCGCGGAGATATCCCGCCGACTGGGTTTCCGTGACCCCAGCGACTTCACCAAGTTCTTCCGGAAACGTGACGGGGAGACACCACTGCAATTCCGTGAGGTGGGTCGAGGGACAGCCTCAGTGGCAACCTCTGCCTCGGCGCCCGGTGAGTAGATCCTCCAGACGCGTTGTGATTCGCACGCGGGCTCTGCTGGTGGTGGGGGGGAGAATCTCCGCGCTGTGATCGAGGCGAAGCCATCTGCATAACCTTGTCCGTTCTGGCGCCGACCCCACCTCACCCGACCTGTGGCAGCCCTGAAGGGCTCAGCCAGTCGCTGGGCCGGCCCCTGCCTCAGAGTCGTTCACGAAGATCCGCGCTGTCAGTCGGCTACGCCGCCGAGCGCCACGACCTTGTCGATCGACACGCGCACCAGGAGCATCCCGGGCACACTGTTGCGAGCGGCATACTCCGGTGCCCGGTCCTTTCCCACGTAGCGGGCAGCGATCCGGGCCGCCCAGTCGCCCACCCGCGGGATGTCCTCGCTCACCTGCGCCCGGCCGTCGATGACGACGAAGGAGAACGGCGGCCGATCATCGTCGACGCAGAGGGCGACCCGCCCGTCACGGATCAGGGTCCGGCCCTTGATGGTGTTCTTGTGGGTGTGGAAGACGAGGTTGTCGCCGTCCAGCAGGAACCACACGGGTGCTACGTGCGGGCGTCCGTCAGCACGGGTGGTGGCGATCTTCGCCGTCCGGGTGCCTTCGCTGAGGAAGGCACGCCATGCGGCTTCGGTCATGGGTGTGGCCATAAATCTTAGATTTCCTCACGACAGGGGTCGGTTACGGTGCGGTTTGCGAGTGTCGGACGACTTTGTCACCTGCCCGGACCTGCAAGCTCGGCCTCACATTTTGGCTACACGACAGGTGACTGGTCGTTGATCTGAAGGGCCAGCCGGGGCTGTGGCGATACGTCTGCTCCGCCGACTCGTGGGCCAGGTCGCGACGGCGTCCTGTGGTTTCCATCGAGCACGGCACCCGCGTATGCACAGGGGCGGCGCCATCTGGCACCCGGTCGGCTCGTAGGTGGCTCTACGAGTCCGAAGCCCCCTTGTGGGTTCTGGTGGTTCCGCCGACTCCGCGTCTGCTGACAACGCCGAGCGGACCTGCACTCAGCCGGCCGGAACCGGTCCGCAGTGTCCTCTGCCTCCGTCGGATCCAAACCTCGTACTGAAACAATCCGTCAGAACAGGCCATTGCTGTGCGGCAGTTCGGCGGGGATCTCCTGAATGATGTCCCAGTGCTCGACGATCTTCCCGTCGGCGATGCGGAACAGATCGTAGTAGGCAACCGGCTCGCCGAACTCGCCCTCGGCCTGCACGAGGGCGAAGTTACCTTCCGCAATGACCTTGTGGATCGTCTTGTAGACGACAGTTTTGCCCTGCTCAGCCCACTTGGCGGCGGCCACGCCGAAGCCGCCCAGACCGTCACCGGCGTCTGGGTTGTGCTGGTGGTACGTCTCAGCGGAGGTGTAGTCAGTCGACGCCGAGTAGTCGGCGCCCTTGAGCACTTTCTCGGCGTACCCGGCGACGAGCTTGCGGTTCGCCTCGGTGCTCTCCAGGTCGCTGACCTCGGTGGGGCCATCGGTCTGGGAACGGCCGCTGACGGTCTCCTTGACCACCGGCACCAGGGCGTCCCAGTGCTCGGCGAGCTTGCCGTCCTCAACACGGAAAAGGTCGAAGGCAACCAGCGGCGCAGGACCGAAGCCGTAGTAGACCCCGTGCAGCGCAACCAGGTCTCCGTCGGCGATGGCCCGGGCGCCCTCGTAGCGGAAGTCCGCGGACAGCGAGGAGACCAGCTCGCGCAGAGCCTCGGGGCCGTCGGCGACCAGCGCGCTGTGCTGCCGGTACGCCGGGGAGACCCAGCGGTCCACCGCGGAGGGGTCCTTGTCGCCGAACAGCTCGCCTACGGCCTTGAGGACCAGATCCTTGTTGTTCATGACACACATCCATCCTGCTCGGAGCAGCGGACCAGGTGTCCGCCGACTGCGCCTCCAGAGTCGTCGGAATTGATCCGGCACACGAGGTGAAATCATGACGAACCATTGTCAAAAGCGGACAGCCTCCAGATGCGTCATCCCCCGCTGAGATCAGCTACAGCAATCCCGCCCGACCGCACCTGAGCACGGCAGTACTCGCCCACACCAGCCTGCAGAGCCGATTGCCTGCGGAGGCGCTCGCCATTGCCGCGCCGGCGCAGCTTCCACGCGAAATCACGGACGAAGGTCCATGTCTGCCAGCGGTCGGCGCCCCCTCCGCTTGCGAGTGCGAGCGCCCGCCCCCGGCCGGAAGGCAAAGTCAAAGCTCCGGGGCTTTCGTAATTGTCTCGAAGGCGTGCGGGCTACCTTTCGAGGACGAGGGCGAGACCCTGGCCGACACCGATACACAGTGCTGCCTCCACGCTGCTGTGCGCAGGCCGGTGTGTCCGGCATGAGCCGGAGGACGACGTCCAGAAGATGGGCGGCCGTCGCCGGCGCCGTGTGGGCGAACTGGGCGGCCGCCTCACTCAACACGGCCGCCGACACGGGATCCCAGCCGACCAGCGACCGCTCGACGTGATGAGCACGCTCGGCGGCGGAGGCACCTGCCCGGGCCAGTTCGTCCGCCGCGTCGCGGTGGATCTCGGCACGGCGTGGTGCGGCGGTGTTCTCGTAGACCAGTGCCCGAAGCAGCGGGTGGCGCAGTGTCCAGCGGCCGTCGGACCCCATGCGCAGCAGATCGCGCCGTGCCAGTGCGCCGATGCAGTCGTCGAGTTCCTCCGGGGTGGTGTGTCCGGTCGTCAGGCTCAGCATTGCGGGCGTGGCATGGTCGCCGAGGACCGCCACTGCTTCGGCGGTACGGCGCTGCGTAGCGGTCAGCACAGTCAGTTCGTCCAGGAGCAGGGATCCCAGTCCGCTCGGCACTGCGGACGCGGTGTCGTCGTGGGCCCGGACGGTGGTGCCGCGCGACGACGTGCCATGCCGGTAGGCGTGCAGAAGGCAGTGGAGGTACAGCGGGTTGCCCTCGCTGGATTCATAGATCTGCTTCGCGTCGCCCGGTGGCAGGTCGGAGGCGAGCGCCTCGATCGATGCCTGCTCGGGCAGCGGTCGCAGCGCCATACGCAGTACGGCCCCACTGTCGACGCCGCGTGTCAGAGCAGCGGCAAGGGAGTGCGGCGTCTGCCGTTCTCGTCGGGCCACGACCAGAAGCACCCGGCCGCCCACCGGGTGCCGGATCACATGGTCCAACAACTCCAAAGACGCGGGATCCGCCCAGTGCAGGTCGTCCAGGGCCATCACCAACCCGCTGCGCTCCCCGAGCCCGGTCAGCACTTCCGCGACGGCGCGATAGAGGCCGAACCGGTCACGGTTGCCCGAACCCGAATCCGAGCCGTGCACACTGTCGGCTCCGCGCAGCACCGTTGCCGCCACCTCGGGCACGGCATCCGAGTCGAGAAAGGCACGATCGACGTCGGCGAACGCGTCCGTGAACGTCTGGAACGGAGTGTGCTGCTCGTACTCCGTGGCCCTGCCGCGCAGCACGGTCAGCCCATCCTGCCGCGCCCGCGCACAGAGCTCGCTCAGCAGCCGGCTCTTCCCCATGCCGGCGTCTCCGGCGATGTCCACGACAGCGGGAACGCCGTCCTGCCCCAGACTGCCGATCACCGAGATGAGCCGCTTCAGTTCGTCAGCTCTGCCGACCAGCATCGTCGCCGTCTCGTCCCACGCCGGTTTCAGCGCGTCTCCATTCCCCACCACGTCCGCGTGTGCATTCCCGAGTGGTCGCTCCTCCGCAACCCTGCCTGCACAACCAGCCGATACCTTCATAGAAACATCATCATCCCCGGCGGGAGCCGACTGCACAGTCCTTGGGGGCGTCATTCGACCAGGTCGATTTCCGGTCTGGCCTCCGTGTCCCACCGTAATGCCCGGCTGACGGTTCGCGGCCGCCGACTGCTCGTCGAACGTGTCTGCGCCGGCCGCCCCATCGCACATGTCGCAGCCGAGATGGGCATCTCCCGCGCCACGGCCCACAAATGGGTCCGCCGCTGGCGAGCCGAGGGAGATGCGGGCCTGGCCGACCGCTCCAGCCGACCCCGAACCACACCACACCGCACCCCGGCGGCCGTGGAGGCCCCAGTCTGCCGGCTGCGGCAGGCCCGCATCGGCCCGATCCTGGGCCTGCCCGCCTCGACCACGCACCGGATCCTGACCCTCCACGGCCTGAACCGCCTCGCCTACCCGGACCGGCCGACCGACCGACCGACCGACCGGATCGTCCGCCGCTACGAACGCGACCGGCCCGGCGAGTTGATCCACGTCGACGTCGCGCCGACGACTTCACCTTCACCAGCCCGCAGGACGATCACATTGACAAGGCGGCGTTCTTCGACCGGTGCTTCCCGACCGGATGACGGAGCAGCGGCTGCTGCCCGTCGTCCCGGCCGACGACGAACTCGTCTTCGTACACTGTGAGTACAGGCTCACGACGGGCGCCCGGCACCACAGCGTCGAGGCGATCACCGTCCGGGACGGCCTCATCCGGGAGGTTCAGATCCTGTTCGGCGGCAGGGGGTGTGAACATGCGGTCTCCGTAGCCCTTTACGTGGTTTCACCGATGTCTTGCGGCGACCCGGTGCGTGAACATTGGAAGCGAACGGACTTCCCGGGGTGGAGCGAAAGGACGTACGTGGTGGGCTGGATCATTGGTTTCGCCGTCATCTCGGCCCCGTCCCTGATCGGACTCACCTTCGCGGTCCGTACCGCTCGCCGGGTCGGCAAGGCGGAGCGGGCGATGCGCGTCCTGGCCGCCCGTCCCGGCTGGCAGCGAATCGATCGCGGCAAGGACGGTGAGGAGTGGGCCGGGTACGCGGGCCACTTCCCCTGGCTGTTGCGAACGTGGCACGGAATCACCGTCACCGGCCAATTCGGCGAACACCAGGTCACCGTCTCCAGGCGTTACGAGCAGATTTCGCGCAGGGACGACCAGCACTGGCTGATCGTGTGCTTCGACCTTCGGGGCAGCGGACCGAACCTACGTCTGGAGCGCCACTGGAGTGCGGCGGAGCTCAATCTCACCTTCTCCAAGGATCTGCCGTACCTGACGATGAGCGACGACTCCGCAGGGACGGCGGAGCGGTTCTACGCCTCGGATCTGCCGAAGCGCCTGGTGAGGTTCGCCGGACCGGCGGTCTCGTTCAGGGAGGACGGGGCGTGCTTCGTTTACCCGCTGCCCGAGGTCGTGGACATGGACAAGCTGCTGGAGGAACTGGCCGGGCTGCTTCCGGACCTCGCCGCGCTCGCCCGGGAGGACGAGGCGGACAACACATGACCGGTCGGCCCCCGCGACAGGCCCTGGGGGGTGTCAAGGGAGGGCGTGCCAGACCCCCGACCCGGCAAGATCCACAAAACTGAACAAGCATGCCGAGGACGGCTGGGCCCTCAAGGCGATCACGTCCGCCGATGTCAAGGGCCGTATAGGGCCCGGTGCGGTCGAGGGCCTGCTTCTCGCTCTGGAGCGTCCGCGCCGCTGACGGCCGCGGGTCCTGCACGGCACGGTGAACGGCGGGCTCCGCCCCACTCGGCAGTCTCGTGTGTATGGGGCTTGGCCGCCGGGACTCCAAGGGTCCCGCAGAGTACGCAGATCGCTCAGCGGGAGCCGGCCGGTGGCTCCTGATAGCGACAGGCCGTTCCCGACCTCGCCTCGGGCAGAACGTCGGCCACCGCCGGCGCGACGGCGACGGGCACACCCAACGCCGGGGCAGGAGCACGCCGGTCGAGCGCGGGTGTTCGCTGTCGCACGTACCGACAGCGGCTGCTCGTGGTCGGCGGTCCCGGTGCCGGCAAGTCCGTGCAGCCGCGAGTGCGGCCGGAACCCGCGCCACGGACTGGCCACCGTCGACTCCAACGGCAAGCTGCACGTTCACCCCGACCGGCACGCCGAGCCGGCCGACTGGGCCTGGGACCTTGTTGCGGGCCTGCGCCTCCAGCGGCCCGTACCCGCCGCTCGGCTCGCCGCCGGGCATCTGGGCCCTCCAGAACGGCTGGCCTACGAGGTCCTTGAAGCGCGGGGAGAAGCCCACACCGTCAACGCTCACCACGACCCGGATCCGGGGCGGTAGTGGCGACGGCACGCCACAGATCATCGGCCTACCGATGGAGGCCACCAATCGCTGAGCCGACGCCGTTCCGGAGACCGACCTGCCTGGCAGGACGAACCACCTATAGCGGCTGGAGTCGTCGTCTCGGACACTGAGAGTGAACGGACGGCTATTTTCGGTCAGAGGTGCGATTCGTGGCGCCCTGTACGAGATGGACCGAGGCCTGCCGGGCGAGCGCTGTGCGGTTCTTCTTGCCGCGACGCCTGAACGTGTGCCATTCATCCGGAGCTTGTCCTGATCTAGTGAAAGATTTGCCGATCTGGTGGTGATACTGCAAGAGAAACGACCGAAAGTGTTCTTTGTGTTTTGACTGCTGATCGGCCAGGCGGAGAAGGTCTGGTTCATGTCGCCCTCACCCCCCGGCGCATCCAGCGGTCTGCTGCGCATGCGTGACTTCCGTCTCCTGCTCGCCGGCGCCGCGGCCGGTCAAGTCGGCGCCCAGGTCACTCTGGTCGCGCTCCCGCTGGTGGCGGTTCTCGTGCTGAAGGCACCCGCGTTTCAGGTGGGACTGCTCACGGCTGCCGAGACCGCCGCGTTCCTCCTGATAGGGCTGCCTGCGGGCGCCGGGGTCGACCGGATGCGGAAACTCCCGCTGATGATCCGGTCCGATGCGGTGCGCGCCCTGGCCATGGCGAGCGTCCCGCTGGCCGCAGTCGCCGGCGTACTGACGATGGCGCAGCTGTACGTCGTTGCTCTGGTCACCGGAGCGGCAACCGTCTTCTTCGACGTGGCCCATCAGAGCTACCTGCCCGAACTGCTGCCCAAGGAGGGTCTGATGGCGGGCAACGGGGCATTGGAGACGGTCCGCTCATCGGCCCACGTCGCCGGCCCGGGGATCGGCGGCGGACTCGTACAAGTACTCGGGGCCCATCTGGCGATCGTGGCCGACGCGATCGGCTACGCCCTGTCCGCGCTCTTCCTGCTGGCCATGAAGCGGCCGCCCGAGGGCCGACCCGAGCCTGTTCCCGGCGCGTCGCTGCGCAAGGACATCGGGGAAGGCCTCCGGTTCGTCCTCGGCCACCCTTTGCTGCGGGTCATCGCCGCAACGACCGGCCTCGGCAACTTCTTCACCGCGATGCTGATGGCCACTCAGACCATCTTCCTGGTACGGGTGATCGGCCTGCAGCCGGTCGCCATCGGTCTGATGCTCTCCGCGTCCGCCGTGGGCGGACTCGTCGGTGCTCTGAGCGCTGCCACGCTTGCCGGCCGCCTCGGGCAGGCCCGCATCATCTGGCTCTCCGCGCTGGCAACCGGGCCGTTCGCACTGTTGTGGCCGCTGTCCGGACGGGGAGGCACCGCCGCCCTGTTCGCCATCGGCTCCGGCGTCGTCTCCTTCGGCGCTGTTGTCTACAACGTCGCCCAGGTCAGCTTCCGTCAGGCGCTCTGCCCGCCCCGACTGCTCGGCCGGATGAACGCCACACTGCGCTTCCTTGTGTGGGGCACCCTGCCGCTCGGCGCGGTCGTGGGCGGCGCCGTCGCGGGCGCCTTCGATCCGCGCGCCGCAATCTGGGCCTGCGCGATCGGATTCCTCGTCGTACCGCTGCCGTTGCTGCTCTCCCCCCTGCGCCGCATGCGCGATCTGCCGACCGCACCGGACGACACGCAAGACCCGCAGGACCCGGCCACGCGCGACACCGGCGGCCGCCCGGAGACCCTCGCCGTCGGCTGACTCGCGACCCCCGTTCCAGCTCCGGCCTGCCTGCCGGTCACTTCTTGCTGCCGTCCCGTCCGAGCGGCATGGCGCGGCGTCCGACGCGCGGCCACGACAGACACGACAGAGAGGACAGAGAGGACAACGTGCACCTCAGCATCACGGGCCAGTACCTGGCTCGCTACCGACGCATCACCGCCGACAACTGGGAATCCGATCTGCTGCCCGTCACCGGAGCTCAGCGACGCTTCGCCCTGGTGCGTTCCCTGGATCCTGCCGGACGGCCGGACATCGTCCCGATGTTCTTCGCCTTCCGCCGCGGCACCGTGGATCCGGTACGGCTGCGAGCGGCCGCGAATCATCTGGCCGCCCGGCACCCGGTGCTGCGTGCCCGCCCGGAGGTGCTCCGCGGCACCCCCGCGCTTCGCCTGACGGAGCCGGACGTACCGGTGGAACGCCTCGTTCGCGCGCCCGGCGAGGACGCGGCCGCCACCATGCGTCGAGCCCTGGGCGCCTGGACCGCGCAGGGCTCACCGCTGCGGCTCTACCTGGCCGAGGACGGACCGGATGCCGAGGAAGAGGTGCTCGCGGTCGTACTGGACCACACCGCCTGCGACGGCCAGTCGCTGGCGCGCATCGTCGAGGAGCTGAGCAGCGCCTACGGCCACGGGATCGGCCCCGATGAACTCGCGCCCGCCGACGCGGCCGCGGAACTGGCCGCCTACCGGGAAGCGGTTCAGCTGCAGCTCGAGGCCGAGCAGCGCGCGGGGTCGGCCGCCGCGCTGGAGTACTGGGGCGAGCGGCTGCGCGCCGTGCGCGAATGCCCTGCGCTGCCCGTGCCGCAGGATCTCGCCCCCGGCACACTGCCCACCGGCGCGGCCGAACTGCGGCTGCCCGCTCCGGCCTCCGGCGTACCGTTCCCCGCACTGCTCGACGCCTGTCGGGCAACGGCCCGTGTCCTGTACGGGGCCGGTCAGGTGTCCCCGATCGGGTATCCGTGGGGCGGCCGCCCGGCCGCCGCGGCGCCGGTGGTCGGCTGCTTCCTCAACACCGTCGTCTTCCCCGCCGGGACCGATGGCGCCCCCGACGGCCCGAGCGGTGACGACCCCTTCGGCGCGGAGGCGACGGCCACCGCTTGGTGGGGCGATCTCGACC
>NZ_JBSGZO010000160.1:0-17022 GCF_053611045.1 Streptomyces sp. NPDC054841
GGCAGGGGCCGGAGCCCTGCCCGCCCACTCATCAGCCCAGCCGGGACCCGAGCTTAGGAATGGCCGTGGCCGCCATAGAAGACGTCACCGAAAGCAGACTGCTGCTGGCCGAGTACGACCGCATCAAGGAGGAGCAAAAAACCCGGATAGGATTCCGTGACAACCTGCTCTACTTCACGCTCGCCGCGTCCACCGCGGTCCTGGCGATCACCGCCCAGAGCAGGCAGGCTCAACTGCTGCTCGCCGTCCCCGTGATCTGCCTGGTCCTGGGCTGGACCTACCTGGTCAACGACGAGAAGATCTCGGCGGTCGGCTGCTACATCCGCGACCAGCTGGGACCGCGGCTGGCCGAGCTCAGCGGCGCCCACGGCGCAGTGTTCGGCTGGGAGATCTACCACCGCGACGATGCGAGCCGCACCACGCGCAAGCGACTACAGACCGCTGTGGATCTGTTCACGTACTTGGCGTTGCCGATGATCTGCGTAACGGCATTCTGGTTCTCTCCCGCCGTCCGGCCTTTACTCGTGATCGTCTCCCTCGCACAGACACTTGCCCTGGCCGTACTGGGCTGGCAGTTCCTGCGCTATACGGAGCGGTAGTGCTGCTCTGCGGCCCCGCTGCACGTTCAATTCGCCGTCCCGACTGGCACGGCCGAGTAACCGCCTCCGCGGCGCCGGCCTGCCCGCCGTGTAGCTCGGACCGTGCACCGGCTGCCGCCGGCTGAGGCGGCGCAACTACGTACGCGAAAGGCCACACCGCGAACGGTGGGCCCTTCGGCATCGTGCCCGGTGAGGCAATTGGGGACTGGAAGCGCGCCCTTGCCGCCGCCGGGGTGATCCCTCCCCGCGCGCGGCGCGCGCTACTTCCAGGCGGCCCGGGAAGACGGCATGCACGCCCTCCGGCACGCCTACGCCTCCGTGCTCCTGGACGCGGGGGAGGGTATCAAGGCGCTCTCCGAGTACCTCGGCCACTCGGACCCCGGCTTCACGCTGCGGACGTACACGCACTTGCTGCCGTCCAGCGAGGCCCGCACCCGCAAGGCGATCGACGATGCCTTCACGGAAGCGGGGACGGAGGCGCAGGCCACCGGAGACGCGCAGGGCACGTCGGTGCCCTCACCGAAACCAAGTGCCCTCAATGTGCCCTGGCCGCCTGACGGCGCCTCTCCGTCACTAGCGAGAGCGGGACCGAAAGCCCCGCCCAAACCCCACGAAACCCCAGGTCAGGGCCACACCAGGCAGTACGGCTGGTGCCCCGCCTCGTGCAGCCGGACCGAGAAGTCCTGCCACTCGTGGAGCAGCTGGTACACGTTGAACGCGTCACGCGGGCCGCCCCGGTCCGGGACCGTGGACCAGATGAAGGCGGCCGCGCCGACCGACTCCTCGCCGATGCCGCGAAGCGGGTCGACGACGGTCATGGGGAGCTTCACCACCGCGTAGTCGGGGTGCAGGACCACCAGCTCCAGCGGCGGCACCTTGTGCAGCGGCATGCCCTGGATACCCGTGAGGACCATCGCGGCTATCGTCTCGGGCTTGATCTTGGTGAACATTCCGCCCATGCCCAGCTCATCGCCGCCCAGCTCCTCCGGGCGCATCGAAATGGGCACGCGGGCAGCCGTGGCGCCGTCGGGTGCGCCGAAATACTTGTAGGTCACCCCCACTCGGCCACCCCTGCTCCCCGTGGGCTCGTCCGCCTCGTGCCGCCGGTGCCTCCCCCGCCGGGCAGGCTCGGGACCCAGGTCGTCAGTCCCCTCGCCCAGTCCGCCACCGCGATGCATATCTCCACCCGACTGCTTTTAGGACGCACAGCCCCCGCCGCGCAACCCGATCATCGTGACAGTGACCTCCCCCACGGACGTGCGGTGAAACACCTGTCCGCAAGAACGTCCCGGGCCTCTGACACCATGGATTCCGTGAGCTTTCCCTATGACGCCCCAGTTTCGCAGACGCTTTTCGACCGCGCGTCCCTCGTGACGCCCGGCGGCGTGAACTCTCCCGTCCGTGCCTTTCGAGCGGTGGGCGGTACGCCCCGGTTCATGGTGTCCGGTACCGGTCCGTACCTGACCGATGCCGATGGACGCGAGTATGTCGACCTCGTGTGTTCGTGGGGTCCGATGATCCTCGGACATGCCCACCCCGAGGTCATCGCCGCAGTTCAGGAGGCCGTCGCCCGCGGCACCTCGTTCGGTACGCCGGGAGAGGGTGAGGTTGCTCTCGCCGAGGAGATCGTGGACCGGATCGAGCCGGTCGATCAGGTACGGCTTGTTTCGAGCGGTACGGAAGCGACGATGTCCGCGATCCGGCTGGCCCGCGGGTTCACCGGTCGCGCCAAGGTGATCAAGTTCGCCGGGTGCTACCACGGGCACGTGGACGCCCTGCTGGCCGCGGCCGGATCCGGGGTGGCCACCTTCGGGCTGCCCGACACGCCGGGCGTCACGGGCGCTCAGGCGGGCGACACGATCGTGCTGCCGTACAACGATCTGGAGTCGGTCCACGCCGCCTTCCACGCGCACCCGGGCGAGATCGCGTGCGTGATCACGGAGGCGTCGCCGGGCAACATGGGCGTGGTCCCGCCGCTGCCGGGCTTCAATCAGGGCCTCAAGGACGCCTGCGCGAAGAACGGGGCGCTCTACATCTCCGACGAGGTCATGACCGGCTTCCGTACGTCGAAGGCCGGCTGGTACGGCATCGACGGCGTCACCCCGGACCTGATGACCTTCGGCAAGGTCATGGGCGGCGGCTTCCCGGCCGCGGCGTTCGGCGGCCGCGCCGACGTGATGGGCCACCTCGCCCCGGCCGGGCCGGTCTACCAGGCGGGCACCCTGTCCGGGAACCCGATCGCGACCGCCGCGGGCCTCGCCCAGCTGCGGCTCCTCGACGACGCCGCGTACGAGAAGGTCGACGCGGTCTCCGCGCGGATCCAGGGCCTCGTCACGGATGCGCTGACCAAGGAGGGCGTCGCCCACCGGCTGCAGACCGCGAGCAACATGTTCTCGGTCTTCTTCACCGACCGTGAGGTGCGCGACTACGACGACGCGAAGCAGCAGGATGCGTTCCGCTTCAACGCCTTCTTCCACTCGATGCTCTCTCAAGGCGTCTACCTCCCGCCGTCCGCGTTCGAGTCCTGGTTCGTGTCGACGGCCCACGACGACGCCGCCATCGACCGGATCGCCGCCGCACTGCCCGCGGCTGCCCGCGCCGCCGCGGAGGCCGCCGCATGACCGGCACGGAGACCAGTACGGAAACGACCGTCGTTCATCTCATCCGGCACGGCGAAGTGGACAATCCGGATGGTGTGCTCTACGGGCGCCGGGCGGGCTACCACCTCTCCGATCTCGGCCGCCGGATGGCCGACCGGGTCGCCGAGCACCTCGCGGAACGTGACATCACTCACGTCGGGGCCTCTCCGCTGGAGCGGGCGCAGGAGACGGCCGCGCCGATCGCCAAGTCGCACGGCCTGGGCCTGGACACCGACGAGCGGCTGATCGAGGCGGCGAACGTCTTCGAGGGCAAGACCTTCGGGGTCGGCGACGGCGCCCTGCGCAAGCCGGGCAACTGGAAGCACCTGATCAATCCGTTCCGGCCCTCCTGGGGTGAGCCGTACCTCGATCAGGTGGTGCGGATGATGGGTGCGCTGGACGCAGCGCGTGACGCGGCCCGCGGCCACGAGGCGGTCCTGGTCAGCCATCAGCTGCCGATCTGGATCGTGCGCAGCTACGTGGAGCAGCGCCGGCTCTGGCACGATCCGCGCCGCCGGCAGTGCACCCTCGCGTCGCTGACGAGTTTCACCTATCAGGGCGACAAGATCGTCTCGGTCGGATACTCGGAACCGGCCCGCGATCTTGTTCCGGCGCATCTTCTCGCCGGTGCCAAACCGGTCAAAGGTAAGTCAAAAGCCTTTGGCGCATAGCAGTCTGGCTGTGCCGCACAATCCGTGCTAACCCCTGGAGCCTTCGCATTCTGCACGCCGTCCAACCCGTTGGTCGGACGGCGGCAGCGCAACATGAACGCGATCGGGACGAGGGCGGCACGCGCAGCATCAGCCGAAGGGGTCTGCTCGGAGCGGGACTTGGCGTCGCGGCGGCGATCGGCATCGCAGGCTGCCGGTCCGGCTCGGGCAGCGGCAAGGGCAGCGGCCAGGGCAACGACCAGGGCGGTAGCAGCGGCGGTGGCGGGGGTGGCGGTAAGCCGGGCTCCGCCACGAAGCCGGACGCCTCATAGGCGACGGCTCGACCGCCGACACCGGAAAGCAGCCGCACCAGCCCACCGCGCCCGTCCCGCTCGAACCCGGCCGGACCTCGCCGCAATTCGTGATCTTCTCCTGGGACGGCGCGGGTGAGGTCGGCAACGGACTCTCCGCGACTGATTGGCGAGGATGTTGTAGTCCATCGAGGAATTCGACCAAGGGCATGGCGTCCCGCTATCCCGGCTGGCGCAAGCAGGCCACCGAGGCCTACCTCAACGGATTCACGCGCGCGTAGTCGAATCGCGCACCGTTCTTCATCGGCAACCACTTCGAGCAGTCCGCCGGCAGCCCGCACTCCGTCGTTCACGGTGTCCCTTTAGGTGCTCTTGACAAGGGGCGTTACGGGTATCAAGGGGGGTGCGCAAGATCCCCTGAACGCCCATGCGAAACTTTTCACATGAGCCTTGTCCGCGCCCCTCGACGCACCCTGCTCGCCGCCGGCGCCCTCGCGGCCGCGCTCACGCTCTCGGCGTGCAGCGGCGACTCCAACGGCAAGTCCGGCGGTGGCGGCGACACGAACTTCGTGACCAACACCGGCGGGATCTCCACCGCCGCCAAGGGCAAGCGCACGGACGCTCCCGCGCTGGCCGGCAAGGACCTCACGGGCAAGCCGCTCGATCTCGCCGACTACAAAGGCAAGATCGTCGTGCTGAACCTCTGGGGCTCATGGTGCACGCCCTGCCGTGCCGAGGCGCCTTATCTCGCCAAGGTCGCGAAGGACACCAAGGGCAAGGGCGTGGAGTTCATCGGGATCAACACCCGTGACTCGCAGACCGGCCCGGCGCTCGCCTTCGAGGAGGAATTCGGGATCGGTTATCCGAGTTTCCACGACCCCATCGGCAAGCTGATCCTGAAATTCCCCAAGGGCAGCCTCAACCCGCAGGCCATTCCGACCACGATCGTCGTCGACCGTGAAGGAAAGCTCGCGGCGCGAGCGCTCACCGCGCTCGACGACAAGCAGCTCCACTCGATGATCGACCCGCTGATGGCGGAGAAGTAGGGATGAACGAGACGGTCTTCAGTGGTGCGCTGCTGCTCGCCCTGCCCATCGCCGTACTCGGAGGCCTTGTCTCCTTCTTCTCGCCCTGCGTGCTGCCCCTGGTCCCCGGCTATCTCTCGTACGTGACCGGCATCACGGGCACGGACCTCGCCGAGGCCAAGCGGGGCCGGATGGCGGCCGGGGCCGCGCTCTTCGTCCTCGGTTTCACCGCCGTCTTCGTCTCCGGCGGGGCGCTCTTCGGCTACTTCGGCTGGACCCTCCAGGAGCACCGGGAGACCCTCACCACGGTCCTCGGCGTGCTGATGGTCCTCATGGGGATCTTCTTCATGGGGCTGATGCCCTTCCTCACCCAGCGCGAGTTCCGCTTCCACAAGCGGCCGGCGACGGGTCTGGTCGGGGCGCCGCTCCTGGGCGCGCTCTTCGGCATCGGCTGGACCCCGTGCATCGGCCCGACCCTCGCATCCGTCCAGGCCCTTGCCGCCGAACAGGCCAGCGCGGGCCGCGGGGCGCTGCTGACCGCCGCGTACTGTCTCGGGCTCGGCCTGCCGTTCGTCCTCGCCGCCGTCGCGTTCCGCAAGGCGCTCGGTGCGTTCGGCTGGGTCAAGCGGCACTATGCCTGGGTGATGCGGATCGGCGGCGGCATGATGATCGCGACCGGTCTGCTGCTGCTCACAGGTGCATGGGACAGCATCGTGCAGGAGATGCAGGGCTGGTCCGAAGGCTTCCAGGTGGGGATCTGATCCATGAGCAAGACCGAGTCGACGCCCGAGACCGGGACGACGCCGGAGACCGGGACGACACCGGAGACCGCCGACCAGGAGGTCGGCGAAGCCGGGGCGCAGCTCTCCACCGCCCCGCAGGAGCGAGCCGTCCCCGGCTCCTTCGGCGGCACGCGCGCGCCGGGCGCCGTCGGCGCGATCACCTGGACCGGCCGCGAGGTCATCGGGTGGACGCGCTGGTTCTGGCGGCAGCTGACCTCGATGCGGGTCGCGCTGATCCTCCTCTTCATGCTCTCCCTCGGCGCGATCCCCGGCTCCCTCATCCCGCAGAACAGCGCGGACGAGACGAAGGTGAGCACCTGGAAGGCGAACAACGAGTTCTGGACGCCGGTCTTCGAGAAGCTCCAGCTCTTCGACGTCTACAGCTCGGTGTGGTTCTCCGCGATCTACATCCTGCTGTTCGTCTCGCTCATCGGCTGCATCGTCCCGCGCACCTGGCAGTTCATCGGCCAGCTCCGGGGCCGCCCGCCGGGCGCCCCCAAGCGGCTCACGCGACTGCCCGTCCACACGACCTGGCGCACCGAGGCGGACCCGGAGGCGGTCCGTGAGGCCGCGCTCTCGATGCTGAAGAAGCGCCGGTTCCGTGCCCACCTCGCCGGGGACGCGGTCGCCGCCGAGAAGGGCTACCTGCGCGAGGTCGGCAATCTGCTCTTCCACGTCGCACTGATCGTGATGCTGGTGGCGTTCGCCGTCGGGCAGCTGTTCAAGTCCGAGGGCGGCAAGCTGATCGTCGAGGGCGGCGGCTTCTCCAACACCCTCACCCAGTACGACGACTTCAAGTCCGGGTCGATGTTCAGCGTCGACGAGCTCGCACCGTTCAGCTTCACCCTGGACAGCTTCACGGGAACGTACGAGAGCAAGGGGCCGCAGCGGGGCACCCCGCGCACCTTCGAAGCGGCCGTGACCTACTCCGAGGGCGCAGACGGCAAGGACCGGAAGCGCATCATCCGGGTCAACGAACCCCTGGAGATCGACGGCTCCAAGGTCTACCTGCTCTCCCACGGCTACGCGCCCGTCGTCACCGTCCGGGACGGCAGGGGCAAGGTCGTCCACCGGGAGGCCGTGCCGCTCCTGCCCATCGACAACAACGTCACCTCCACCGGCGTCGTCAAGGTGATGGACGGCTACCGGGACAAGAACGGCAAGAAGGAACAGCTGGGCTTCCCGGCGTTCTTCGTCCCGACGTACGCCGGCAAGGGCCACGGCCAGATGTTCTCGCAGTTCCCGGGGCTGGTGTTCCCGGCCCTGAACCTGGGTGCGTACCACGGCGATCTGCGCGTGAACGCGGGCCTTCCGCAGAACGTGTACCAGCTGAACACCAGCAAGATGACGGCGTTCAAGGACGCCAACGGCGACGTGTTCAAGCAGACGCTGCTGCCGGGCGAGACGATGAAGCTGCCGAACGGCGCCGGCTCGATCACCTTCGAGAAGGAGATCAAGGAGTGGGCGAGCTTCCAGATCTCCCAGCAGCCCGGCAGCGGTCTCGCCCTCGCGGGCGCGATCGCCGCGATCGCGGGCCTCGTCGGCTCGCTGTTCATCCAGCGGCGGCGGGTCTGGGTCCGGGCCGTGCGGGGGGAGGACGGCGTGACCGTCGTCGAGATGGCGGGGCTGGGGCGGAGCGAGTCCGCGAAGCTCCCCGAGGAGCTGGCGGATCTGGCCGTCACGCTCAACGAGCGGGCACCGACCGCGCCCGATGCCGATCCTGATCCTGCCGATCCTGATCCTGTCGATCCTGATCCTGTCGAAGCTGATCCAGCCGAAGCTGTTCCTTCCGAAGGGGCTGAGAAGTGAATCTCGCCGCCGCCACCAACGAGAGCCTCGCCGAGTTCAGCAATGGGCTGATCTACTCGTCGATGGCCGTCTACACCCTGGCGTTCCTGGCACACATCGCCGAGTGGGTCTTCGGCAGCCGCAGCAAGGTCGGCCGTACCGCCGCCGCGCTCACCGCCCCCGCGGCGGCAGCCGCGGTGACGGTCAACGTCGCCCGGAAGGGCGGGGGAACGACCGTTCTGGAGCGCCCCAAGGTCGTCACCCGCACGGCGGCCGGGCAGCGCGACGTCCCCGACGGCCCCGGCGCGGCGGGCGGCACGGTCAAGGGCGACCTGTACGGGCGGATCGCGGTCTCGCTGACGGTCCTCGCCTTCCTCGTCGAGGCGGCCGGCGTCGTCGCCCGCGCCGTGTCCGTGCAGCGGGCCCCCTGGGGCAACATGTACGAGTTCTCCACCACCTTCTCCACGGTGGTGGTCGGCGCGTACCTCGGCTTCCTCCTCGCGAGGAGGAACGTCCGCTGGATCGGACTGCCGCTGGTCACCACGGTCCTGCTCGACCTGGGCATCGCCGTCACCTGGCTCTACACCGAGAGCGACCAGCTGGTCCCGGCGCTGCACTCCTACTGGCTGTGGATCCACGTCTCCACCGCGATCTTCTGCGGTGCGGTCTTCTACCTGGGCGCGGTCGGCACGCTGCTCTACCTCTTCCGCGATTCGTACGAGAACAAGCTGGCGAACGGCGGCAACCCCGGCTCCTTCGCCCGCTCGGTGCTGGAGCGGCTGCCCGCCGCGGCTTCCCTCGACAAGTTCGCGTACCGCGTCAACGCCGCGGTCTTCCCGCTCTGGACGTTCACGATCATCGCCGGTGCGATCTGGGCCGGCGACGCGTGGGGACGCTACTGGGGCTGGGACGCCAAGGAGGTCTGGTCCTTCATCACCTGGGTCGCGTACGCCGCGTATCTGCACGCCCGCGCGACCGCCGGCTGGAAGGGCCGCAAGGCGGCGTACATCGCGCTGGTCGCCTTCGCCTGCTTCCTCTTCAACTACTACGGCGTCAACCTCTTCGTGAACAGCCTCCACGGCTACGCCGGGGTCGAATGATCTCGCAATGATCCCGCGATGGTCCCGCGAGGACGGCTGCGCGCCCGTGAGCAGCTGATCTTCGACCGGGTGGGTGAGAGCCGGTAGCGGGCCCGGCCCGCACGGGTGACGCTGGTGCCATGACGGAACCGATCCCTCACGGCACCAGCGAGACCCGCGGCGGCGACGACGGCGACATCCATGTCCTGCACTTCCTGCTGCATCTGCCGCACCCCGTGGTGAACGTCTGGGTCGCCGTGGCCACCCCGGAGGGCCTGCCGCAGTGGCTGGCGGCGGCCGATCTGCTGGAACCGCGCCTCGGCGGCGGGGTGACGCTCCGCTGGCTCAACGCGGACGCGGCCGCAGACGCCGGGAGAACCGAGGGAACCGGGGCAACCGGGGGAACCAAGGCAAAGGGGACGGTCGTCTCCGGGCGGGTCACCGCCTGGGACATGGAGGCCGTCGCCGAGTACACCGTCGAGCTGCACGGCAGGATCCGCTTCCACATGGAGCCGGCGCCCGCAGACTCGCTCGCGACCGTCCTGCGCTTCACCAACGAGTTCACCGGGACCGACGAGCAGCGCCTCGACAACCTGGCGGGCTGGCACCAGCACTTCGAGTATCTGGACGCCGCCCTCGACGGACGCCCCATGGACTGGTCCGCCTGGACCCCGGACCGATTCCGGCAGCTCCGTGAGGAGTACGCCGGCCGGGACGTCAGCCGGCCGTGATCGCGTCCAGCTGGGCCCGCAGATACGTGTGCGAGTCGATGCCGCGCACGTCGGTGCCCGGATCGCACTCGTAGAAGTACACCAGCGACATCAGCTCCTCCGCCGGTACGTCGGCGGGCGGCGGCAGCACCCGATGGCGCCCCGAGCACCAGCGGCCCCCCGTCCAGCGGGCCATCAGATCCCCGATGTTGACCGTCAGCGCGTCCGGCGCGTACGGGGCGTCCTCCCAGCCGCCCTCGTCCGTGAAGACCTGGAGGCCGCCCCTGCCGGTCTGCCGGTCGAGGACGGTGACCGTGCCGAAGTCGGTGTGCGGGCCGATCCGGAACTGGCCGGGCTGCGGCTCGCCGACGGTGTCCCGCCCCGGATACCAGTTGATGTTGAAGCCCCAGGTCGGATGTCCGGTGTGCCGGGTGAAGAAGTCCTCCGGCTCGCCCAGAGCCGCCCCGAGCAGCTCCAGGAGCAGGTCCGACAGCGTCCGCATCTGCCCCAGATACGTCTCCACCGCCGGCCTGAGCCCGGGGGCCTCGCCCGGCCAGGTGTTCGGCAGGAACCACTCGGCGTCGACCGCCGGGTCGCCCGTGGGCTCGTCCGCCGCGAACGACAGCGACTCCTTCAGATCGGGCGGCGTCTGCGTACCCTCCGCATAGCCGTTGGCCTCCGCCCCGGGACCCAGCCAGCCCCGCGCGCCCACCTTCACCGCGTACGGCTCCTTGGCGGACTGCGGAAGGCGGAAGAAGCCCCGGGCCAGCTCACGGATCTCCGTCCGCAGTCCCTGGTCCACCCCATGGCCGGTGACGAGCAGAAAACCTGCGGTGCGCAGGGCGGCGTCGACGGTGGCGGCGATGCGGGACCGGGCGTCCCGGTCTCCCGAGAGCCAGGGCACCAGGTCGATCACAGGGATACGGTCACTCGTCATCGCCGATGTCCTCGTTCCACAGCGCCGGGTGCTTGCCGATGAATTCGCGCATCAGTGCCGTGCATTCCGGATCGTCCAGGACCACGACCTCGACCCCGTGTGCCGCGAGCCAGCCGTGGGCCCCGTGGAACGTGTCGGCCTCGCCGACGACGACCCGGGAGATGCCGAACTGCCGGACGAGCCCGGAGCAGTACCAGCAGGGGGAGAGGGTGGTGACCATCGTCGTACCGCGGTACGAGCGCCGACGCCCCGCCGCCCGGAAAGCGGCCGTCTCCGCGTGCAGCGACGGGTCGCCGTCCTGGACGCGGCGGTTGTGGCCGCGGCCGAGGAGGGTGCCGTCCGGGCCGTACAGCGCGGCGCCGATCGGGATGCCGCCCTCCGCGAGGCCCGCGCGGGCCTCGGCGAGAGCGGGGGCCAGCCACCGGCGTGCCTGCTCCTCGTCCATGAACCCGACCCTCCCGTCGTCAGGCCTTGCCCTGGTCCTCGTCCCGATTGTGGCCCTTATCGTGGCCCTTCTCGTCGTCGAGGGACTTCAGGAAATCAGGGTTGTCGTCAGGCGCCACCCAACCGCCGCGGCGCGACGGCCGCTGGGCCGTCCGGTCCTTGCCGGCCAGCAGCCAGGAGATGGAGCCGACGAGGGGGAAGAGCAGAACGAGGATCGCCCAGATCGGCTTGGGGATGTACCGGATCTCCTTCTCGTCGGTGGAGATGCAGTCGATGAACGCGTAGATGCTGAGTGCCAGTGGCACCAAGAACATCAGCACCCGAAGCATGGCGGCCCCCTGAACGCGGGTTCGGGACCGCTGGGACGGCCCCCGTGACAGGTCAAGCGTAGCGAGTGGCCGATACTGGACGGCATGGCTTACGACGATCTTCGCTCGCTGCTCCGGGCGCTGGAGCGCGAGGGCGACCTCAAGCGCATCAAGGCCGAAGTCGACCCGTATCTGGAGGTCGGGGAGATCGTCGACCGGGTCCAGAAATCCGGCGGCCCGGCGCTCCTCTTCGAGAACGTGCGCGGCTCGTCGATGCCGCTCGCGATGAATGTGTACGGGACGGACCGCCGGCTCCTCAAGGCGCTGGGCCTGAAGTCGTACGACGAGATCAGCGGGAAGATCGGCGGGCTGCTGAAGCCGGAGCTGCCGCACGGGTTCGTCGGGGTGCGCGAGGCGTTCGGGAAGCTCGGCGCCATGACGCACGTACCGCCGAAGAAGGTGAAGGACGCCCCGGTGCAGGAGGTCGTCCTGCGCGGCGAGGACGTCGATCTGGACCGGCTGCCCGCGCTGTTCACCTGGCCGCAGGACGGCGGCTCGTTCTTCAACCTGGGGCTGACGCACACCAAGGACCCGGAGACGGGGATCCGCAACCTCGGGCTCTACCGCCTCCAGCGCCACGACAAGCGCACCATCGGTATGCACTGGCAGATCCACAAGGACAGCCGCAACCACTACCAGGTGGCGGCGCGGCGCGGCGAGAAGCTGCCGGTGGCGATCGCCTTCGGCTGCCCGCCGGCCGTGACGTACGCGTCGACGGCGCCGTTGCCCGGTGACATCGACGAGTATCTGTTCGCCGGCTTCGTGCAGGGCAAGCGGATCGAGATGGTCGACTGCAAGACCGTGCCGCTGCAGGTGCCGGCGCAGGCGGAGGTCGTGCTGGAGGGCTGGCTGGAGCCGGGGAAGATGCTTCCCGAGGGCCCGTTCGGCGACCACACCGGCTTCTACACGCCGCAGGAGGACTTCCCGGCGCTGACGATCGACTGCGTGACGATGCGGAAGCGGCCGCTGCTCCAGTCGATCGTGGTGGGCCGGCCGCCGACGGAGGACGGCCCGCTGGGCCGGGCGACGGAACGCTTCTTCCTGCCCCTGCTGAAGATCATCGTGCCGGACATCGTGGACTACCACCTGCCCGAGTCGGGCGGCTTCCACAACTGCGCGATCGTCTCGATCGACAAGAAGTACCCGAAGCACGCCCAGAAGGTCATGCACGCCATCTGGGGCGCGCACATGATGTCGCTGACCAAGCTGATCGTGGTCGTGGACTCCGACTGCGACGTACACGATCTGCACGAGGTGTCGTGGCGGGCGCTCGGCAACACGGACTACGCCCGTGACCTGACCGTGGTCGAGGGCCCGGTGGACCATCTGGACCACTCCTCCTACCAGCAGTTCTGGGGCGGCAAGGCGGGCATCGACGCGACGAAGAAGTGGCCCGAGGAGGGTTACACCCGCGACGGGGGCTGGCCGGACATGGTCGAGTCGGACCCCGACACGGCGGCGCTGGTCGACCGGCGCTGGAAGGAGTACGGCCTGTGAGCGCGTCCGCGGCCGCGGTACCGGGTCCGGGCCGCACCAAGGCGTTCCTCCGGCTGGTGATGATCGAGCACTCGGTCTTCGCGCTGCCGTTCGCGTACATCGCCTCCCTCACCGCGATGTTCCAGCTGGACCGGAACATCCACTGGAGCAAGCTGCTGCTCGTCACCGTCGCCATGGTGGGGCTGCGGACGTTCGCGATGGCCTGCAACCGGATCATCGACCGGGAGATCGACGCCCGTAATCCGCGCACGGCGGGGCGGGAGCTGGTCACGGGTGCGGTGTCGGTGCGGTCCGCGTGGACCGGGGCGGGCGTCGCGGTGGTGATCTTCCTGGGGGCCGCGGCGATGCTCAACCCGCTGTGCCTCGCGCTGGCGCCCGTCGCGGTCGTGCCGATGGTCGTCTATCCGTACGGGAAGCGGTTCACGAACTTCCCGCACGCGATCCTGGGGCTGGCCCAGGCGATGGGTCCGGTCGGCGCGTGGATCGCGATCACCGGGGCCTGGTCGTGGGACGCGGTGATCCTCGGTCTCGCCGTCGGCATCTGGATCGGCGGCTTCGACCTGATCTTCGCCTGCCAGGACGTCGAGGCCGACCGTGCGCACGGCGTGCTGTCGGTCCCCGCCCGGTTCGGTGTCCCGGCCGCGCTGTGGGGCGCGCGGGCGTGCCATGCCGTGACGATGGGCCTCTTCGTCTGGTACGCCCTCGCGACCGGTGCCGGCTCCTTCTTCTGGCTGGGCCTCGCGGTCGTCGCCGCGGCGTTCCTCTACGAGCACACGATCGTGCGCCCGCACGATCTGTCCCGGCTGAACAGGGCCTTCTTCACGGTGAACGGGTTCATCGGGATCGCCCTGTTCGGGTGCGCGCTGCTGGATCTGCTGGTGCGGGGTCTCACGGTGTGAGGCGGGCGCGCTCTCGCGGGCGGCGGAAGACGAACGCCGCCGCCACGCCGCCCAGCAGTCCGAAGAGGTGGCCCTGCCAGCTGACGCCCGAGTCGGTCGGGAGCACGCCCCACAGGATCGAGCCGTAGAGCGCGGCGACGACCAGCCCGACCACCACGTCCAGCGCGCTGCGGTCCACGAAGCCGCGGGCCAGCACATAGCCGAAGAGACCGAAGACGACGCCGGAGGCGCCCAGCGTGACGGAGTCTGCGGGGGAGGTCAGCCAGACCCCCAGTCCCGAGGCCACGACGATGGTGAGGACGACCCCCGCGAAGCGGCGTATGCCGGACAGCGCGGCCAGGAAGCCCAGCACGAGCAACGGGAGGCTGTTGGCGGCGACATGGCCGAAGCCGTAGTGAAGGAAGGCCGCGGGGATGATGTCCGGCAACTCGGCGATGTCGCGCGGAGTGATGCCGTACGGATCGAGGGCATGGCCGGACGCGACGTCTATCGCCTCCAGCGCCCACAGCAGCGCGACCCAGCCCAGCATCAGCTTGCCGGCCGTCCTCGCCCGGTCGGTCCGGCTCCACTCGAGTGCGTCGCTCGACATCGTGGCCCCCTGCGGTCCTGCGTCTCCCCCCGGAAACGTCCGGGGCACCTTACTCAGTTCCGCCGTCCGGCGGCCGGATAGGCTCAATGCCATGACTGACGCCAACCGCACCCCGTGGGTCGTCGGGGTCTCCGGGGCGTCCGGGACCCCCTATGCCGCCGCCGTGCTGCGCGGGCTGCTCGACGCGGGTGAGAGCGTCGACCTGGTGGTGTCGCGGGCGTCGCGGCTCACCCTGCTGGACGAGACCGGGATCGCGTTCCGGGACGCGCACTGGCAGGACGATCTGCGGGAGTGGCTGGGGCGCGGCGCCGACGGCAAGCCCGGCACCTTTCAGGTGGATGTGGCGGACGTACGGCACTGGGCGGCCGGGGACCTGGCGGCAGGGCCGTCCTCGGGGTCGTACCCCGTCAAGGGGATGCTGATCGTGCCGGCGTCCACCGCGTGCGTCGCGGGCGTGGCACTCGGGCTGTCCAAGGACCTGCTCCAGCGGGCGGCGAGCGTGACGCTGAAGGAGCGGCGCAAGCTGGTGGTCGCGGTGCGGGAGACGCCGCTGAACGGGCAGACTCTCAAACAGCTCGTGGCGCTGGACGAGGCGGGCGCCGTGGTGCTGCCGGCCTCTCCGGCGTTCTACGCGGGAGCGACGCACATCCAGGATCTGGTGGACTTCGTCGCCGGACGGGTGCTGGACGCAGCGGGGGTGCCGCACGGGCTGTACCGCCGTTGGGAGGGTGAGCTGGGCGGCTCCAGGGCCGAACAGGGGGACCGGGCAGCGGGACCGGGTGGTCCGGGCTGACGTTCTGATCGTTTGAGGTACACACGGGCACGCAGGGTGTCTCCTGCGCGCCTTTGATTTCACACGTAAAATTGCGGTAGCGATGAATAATGGAAGGCTCAGGCATATGGACGCCGTGGATAGGCAGCTCATCCAGGCCCTGCGCGAGAACGGCAGGGCTTCGTACGCCGAGCTCGGCCGGCTCGTAGGACTCTCCGGTCCCTCCGTCACCGACCGCATCAACCGCCTGGAGGCGGCGGGCGTCATCACCGGCTACCGGGCCACCGTGGACGCCGCCTCGCTGGGGCTCGGCGTCACCGCGCTGATCGGCATCTCGCTCTCCGACGCGGCCGACCACGAGGACGTGGCGCGCCGGCTGCGCGACCTCGCCGAGATCGAGGACTGCTGGTTCATCGCCGGCGACGACTCGTACATGCTCAAGGTGCGGGCGAGCGACGTCGACGGTCTCGAGAAGACGATCCGGCGGCTGTCGGGGACGAAGGGCGTTTCGCGGACGCGTACCACGATCGTGCTCTCCACGAAGTGGGAGAACCGGGTCGGGGACCTGCCCGAAGAGGTGTGACGCGAAGCGTCCTTGGGGGTCCCCCGGTGCGTGAAGTACGGGGGAGTACGGTTGGTGAAGCTCGATTCGTAGACATGTGGGAGGCGGCCTGATGACTGCATCTATCAAGGATGTGGGTCTCAAGCGCGAGCTGGAGGAGAAGGTCCGGGCCGGCGAGCGGCTGACCCGCGAGGACGGCATCGCGCTCTACGAGTCGGACGATCTGGCCTGGCTCGGCGGTCTCGCCCATGAGGTGCGTACGCGTAAGAACGGCGACGTCGTCCACTTCAACGTCAACCGTCACCTCAACATGACCAACGTGTGCACGGCGTCGTGCGCGTACTGCTCGTTCCAGCGCAAGCCGGGCGAGAAGGACGCGTACACGATGCGCATCGAGGAGGCCGTCCGCCTCGCCAAGGCGATGGAGAACGAGAACCTCACCGAGCTGCACATCGTCAACGGGCTCCACCCGAACCTTCCTTGGCGCTACTACCCGCGGTCGCTGAGCGAGCTGAAGAAGGCCCTGCCGAACGTCTCGCTGAAGGCCTTCACCGCCACCGAGATCCACCACTTCGAGACGATCTCGGGGCTGTCGGCGTCGGAGATCCTCGACGAGCTGATCGAGGCCGGTCTGGAGTCGCTGACCGGCGGCGGCGCGGAGATCTTCGACTGGGAGGTCCGCCAGCACATCGTGGACCACCGCACCCACTGGGAGGACTGGTCGCGCATCCACCGCCTCGCGCACGAGAAGGGCCTCAAGACCCCGTGCACGATGCTGTACGGGCACATCGAGGAGCCCCGGCACCGGGTGGACCATGTGCTGCGGCTGCGTGAACTCCAGGACGAGACCGGCGGCTTCCAGGTCTTCATCCCGCTGCGCTACCAGCACGACTTCGTGGACATGCAGGACGGCAAGGTCCGCAACCGCCTTCAGGCACGGACGACGATGGCGACGGGCGCGGAGGCGCTGAAGACCTTCGCGGTGTCGCGGCTGCTGTTCGACAACATCCAGCACGTCAAGGTCTTCTGGGTGATGCACGGCGTGCAGACCGCGCAACTGGCGCTGCAGCACGGAGCGGACGACATGGACGGCTCGGTCGTCGAGTACAAGATCACCCACGACGCGGACAACTACGGCACGCCGAACAAGCTGACGCGTGACGATCTGCTGGACCTGATCCGCGACGCCGGCTTCCGTCCGGTGGAGCGGAACACGCGGTACGAGGTCATCCGGGAGTACCCGGGGCCGGACGGCGATCGCCGGGAGTCGCCGCAGCCGATGCGGGTCTGAGTTCTTCGGGTCTGAGTTCTTCCTGTCTGATTCCTCGGGTCTGATTCCTCAGGTCTCATTCGGTCCGGGGGCCGTGCCCC
>NZ_JBSGZO010000161.1:0-16894 GCF_053611045.1 Streptomyces sp. NPDC054841
CGGCGAATCCGTTCCCGTGGACAAGGACCTCCGTATGGAGCTGCCGGAGGCAGCGACGCTGAGAGCCGGCACCGTCGTGGTACGGGGGAGGGGCGCCGCGACAGTGACGGCCACCGGGGCGGCAAGTGCACTCGGCCGGATCGCCGCCCTG
Source organism: Streptomyces sp. NPDC054841 (assembly GCF_053611045.1). Lineage (NCBI taxonomy): Bacteria > Bacillati > Actinomycetota > Actinomycetes > Kitasatosporales > Streptomycetaceae > Streptomyces > Streptomyces sp. NPDC054841. The sequence continues at coordinate 152 of NZ_JBSGZO010000161.1, forward strand.
CTGGAGGGCCGCCGGGAGCCGACCCCGCTGCAGCGACGGCTCGCCGCGCTCGGGCGGGTTCTCGCCTGCATCACGCTCGCTCTGTGCCTCCTGGTGTTCGTACTGGGACTCGCAGGCGGCCAGGCCCCGCAACAGAAGCTGGACATCGTCGAGGCGTGGCACGGCCGGGGCGACGTGACCGCGATGACGGGTGACGGGGTCAACGACGGCCCCGCACTGCGACAGGCGGACATCGGCGTCGCCATGGGACGGCGGGGCACTGAAGTTGCGCGGCAGTCAGCCGATCTGGTGCTCACCGACGACGAGTTGTCCACGGTTGTGGCGGCTGTCGAGGAGGGGCGCCGCGTCTACGACAACATCCGCCGGTTCCTGGTCTACGGGCTGGCAGGCGGCGCCGCGGAGATCCTGGTGATGCTCGTCGGACCCCTGTTGGGACTCGTCCTGCCGCTGCGCGCCGGGCAGATCCTGTGGATCAACCTGCTGACGCACGGCCTCACCGGGGTCGCCATGGGCGCGGAACCGGTCTCGCCGCACGCCATGCGAAGGCCACCGCGCCCGCCGCATCAGCATGTTCTTGGCCACGGGCTGTGGCAACGGGTGCTCTTCCTCGGAGCCGTGGTCACCGCTGCCTGTCTCGTGGCCGCGCTGTCGGCCCACGCCATCGGAGCCCCGTGGCAGAGCGTGCTGTTCCTGTCCCTGCTCGCCGCCCAGCTCGGGGTCGTCCTGGGCCTGCGTACCCGTCTGCTGACCCGGGAGAACCTCTTCCTGCCGCTGGCCGTGCTGGCATCGGCGTGCCTCGCTGCGGCGGCCCTCTACGTGCCGTTCCTGAGTTCGGTGCTGGAGACCGAGCCCCTGGGTTGGACGGAGGTCGTCATGGCAGCCGGGGCAGGCCTGACCGGTTTCGCCGCAGCCCGGCTGAGCGGCCGGCCGTGGGCGAGGAACCTCGTCGTCTCTTCCGGACGAACCGCTCCCTGAATGGGGACCATTCGGTCCTGCTGCCTCGGGATCCATGTGCGTACCGTGCAGGTATGAGCAGCAGCTGCAGCCAGCGGCTGCTGTGACGCTCATGCACACCGGTGGAGGAGGCATGACGTCTGCCAGTGAAGTACTGCCGATCATGTTCGGCGTCGACGCCGTGGAACCGGCGGATGCGGCCCTGGCGTGGGCAACCGACGAAGCCGCCCGCCGCGGAGTGCCCCTCCAGCTGGTTCACGCCGTCATGCCGGTGACCCACCGCGTACGCGGCGTCGAGGAGACGGCACACCACAAGGCCTTGCGCCAGCTGGGGGACGAGGCGCTCGACAAGGCGACGGTCCGTGCCCATGAGCGGCAACCGGGCCTAGAGGTGGCGACTTTCCTCACGGACGCCAATCCGGCCCAGGCCCTGATACGGCACTCCGCGCACGCGCGGCTGGTGGTCCTCGGCTCGCGTCGACTTGGCCGGCTGGCGGAGGTGCTCAGTGCTGCCTCCACGGCAGTGCCGGTGAGTGCCAACGCCGCCTGTCCGGCGGTCGTCGTGCCGGAAGCCGAGCACGACGTGGAGGAGCCGCCGCACTTGGTGGTCGGGGTGGACGGCAGCCGGTCGGCCGATGCAGCCCTGGACCACGCCCTGGAGGCCGCTGTCCTGCGTGGTGCCTCCGTGCGTGCGGTGTGGGTGTGGCAGCGGCCGCTGCTGGGCTTTCTCGATGAGCAGGCCGCGCTCGAGTCGTGCCACAGGCAGCTGCATGAGGCGACGGCGGGGCGGTCCAGCGCCTACCAAGACGTTCCGCTGGACCATGCCGTGCTGCGAGGTCACCCTGTTGAGGTCTTGGCCGAGGCTGCCGAGCATGCGCTCGCCGTGGTCGTCGGCCGCCGGGGCCGGGAGGGCTTCACCGGCATGCGGCTGGGTTCGGTCCCCCATGGTCTGCTGCACAGGGCCGTCTGCCCCGTGGTCACCGTGCCCCCGCCCGCCGATGAGGGGCTCTGACACCGGACGGATCTGAGGCGGGACCGATCCGAGACCGGACCGAGCCGACTGCCTCGACGGCCGGACACGCGCGCCCGTCGCCCAGCGTCTGCGTACCGACGGCGGAAGACCGGGAACGTCGGCCGGCTCGGCCGGAGCCCCCCATTGAGGTCCAGCCGTTCGGCCGGGGCGCCTCGGTGGGGTTCACACAGCTCGGGGCCTGCGGCACGTCCGCCCCCGTACCGGGTGAGTGCGCACAGGACCTCCAGGGACACCTTCGAGGCGAGCTCAAAGAGGCCAGCCTGTTGACCTCCGAACGGAGTACGGGCGAGCGGGTACTCGGGCATGTCGCCTCCGGTGAGGCCGGTTCGCTGTGAACGAACGACAACGCGCGCTTCTCGGCCGCCTTGTGGCCGGGCGAGGATGCCGGAGCCTGGGAGTCGGGTGATCGGCGTTGTGCTGCACTGCGGGGGCATCTCCTCGGGGCGGACAGGGCTCACGCGCTTTGACGAAGGTTGGGGTTCGCCGTTGCCTTTCGTTCGATGAGCCGGATGTCCCAGGGAACGTAGCGTCGCTGCATGATCTCGCTCAGGGAACGACCCACCCGACTCTGCGGCGGCAAGGCAGCGGTCGACCATCGCATGACCGGAACCCGTCGTGCTTCGATCGCCGTCGTGCTCGCGCTCGGCCTGTCGATGCCGCTGGCAGGGGAGGGGCTGGCCGACACCGTGCCGCCCCCACAGTCTGTCCAGGCGCAGGAATCCGACCGAGTTCCCGCCGGCCGGCTCGAACTGCTTCGCCCGACCGGGCCGTACGCGGTCGGACGCGACTCGCTGCACCTCGTCGACAGCGACCGCCGGGACCCATGGATGCCTCAGGCGGGCGCGCGCGAGCTCATGCTGTCGATGTACTACCCGGCACGGCCCGGCATCGGCGACTCCGCGCCGTACATCACGACCGGAGAGGCCCGGCTGCTACTGGAGGGCATCGGGCGGGACGAAGCGATACGAGCGAGGACGGTCAGCGCGACCCGGACCCATGTGCGAGCCGCCGCCCGCCCCCTGCCGGGCAGATTTCCGCTCGTGGTGCTCTCGCCCGGCTTCACTCTGCCCCGCGCCACGCTCTCCGGTCTCGCCGGGGATCTGGCCAGTCGCGGATACGTCGTCGCAACGGTCGATCACGCCTACGAGTCCTTCGGCACGCTCTACCCGGGCGGGCGGATGCTCACCTGCGCCGCTTGCGAACAGGTCGACGCCGGTGGCGACGCCGGATACAAGGCCGCCGCCGAAGGCCGGGCCAAGGACATCACCTTCGTCCTGGACCGGCTGACAGGCCACCACTCGTCATGGCGGCACGCCCGGATGATCGACCCGCGTCGGATAGGAGCGGCCGGGCACTCCATCGGCGGCAACAGCGCCGCGCAGACCATGGCCACCGATAAGAGGGTGCGGGCCGGGGCGAACCTGGACGGCTCCTTCTTCGCCCCGGTGCCTGCCTCCGGTCTCGACGGCCGGCCGTTCCTGATGCTCGGGACGAAGGCCGGCCACAGCCCAGGCTCCGGCAGCCCGGCCTGGGACGGCGACTGGGCGCGCCTGGACGGCTGGAAACGATGGCTGACCGTGGCCGGCTCCGGGCACCTCTCCTTCATCGACCTGCCGGTGCTCGGTGAACAGTTGGGGCTGTCCGATCCCTCGGCACCTCTGCCGGGACGGCGTTCCGGGGAGATCACCCGTGACTACGTCGGAGCCTTCTTCGATCTGCATCTGCGCGACATTCGGCAGCCCCTGCTCGACGGACCGTCGTCGGCCAACCCGGAGGTCGAGTTCCAGCAGCCCTGAGCCAGTATCTGAACGCGGCGCAGGGGCCAGGCATGGCGAAGAGGGGACGCCCCGTATGGGGTTGGCGCGCCCCCTCCGGGCCCCGGCCGCGCAGATGCCCGCCAATCGGCGACCGGGAGAGGACGTCGCGGCACCAAGATCGCCATCATGCAGCGTGCTCAGGCCACCCTTGGCTGCCTGGTCGAGGAGGGGACCATCCTCGACGAGAATGGGCCCGACGCCTTCGCGTTCGGGTCGTCGAAGGGCGCAAGCCGGTTCCTGCCCTGGTGAGGCCGATGCCTGTTGAAGTGACGGGCAGAGTCGTGCCGAAAGGGTGCCCCGCATGTGTGCGTTCGCGCGAGCGCGGGGCACCCCTGTCGATCCGGTTGGAGAGTCAGTTCCCCTCGGTTTCGAAGGTGCGCAGCAAATCGGCAGCGACGCTCACGGCAATTGTCGCGGGTTCCTTGCCGGTGATGTCGGCCAGCCCGATCGGGGTCTTGATCCGATCGATGGTGGCCTCGTCGTGACCGCCCTCGGTGGCGAGGCGTTTGCGGAACCGCACCCACTTGGCCGCCGACCCGATCAGCCCGATGGAGCCGAGATGGGTTGTGCGCAAGGCGGCGTCGCACAGAGCGGCGTCCTCGGCGTGGTCATGGGTCATGATCAGGATGTGGGTGCCACGTGGCAACTCCGCCAGCACCTCCTCGGGCAGCAGTGGCGTGTGATGCACGTGCACCTGCGCCACCGCGTCTGCCAGCACGTCGAGACGCTCCTCGGTGAGGATGTCGGAGCGGGTGTCGATCAGATGGAGGTCGAGGTCCTGACGTGCCAGGATGCGCGCCAGTTCCAGCCCGACGTGCCCGACGCCGAAGATCGCCACCGCCCGTACCACCGGCAGCGGTTCGAGCAGCACCGAGACCGTACCGCCGCAGCACTGCACGCCATGCCGGTTGGTCACCTTGTCGGTCAGGGCGAAATCGATCAGCTCCGGCTCCGGCTTGGGCTCGGCCATCATCTGCCGGGCCCGGTCGATCGCGACGGCCTCGACGTTGCCGCCACCGATCGAGCCCCACGTCTCGGTCTGCGCCACAACGAGTTTCGCGCCGGCGCCGCGCGGGGCGTGGCCGCGCACGGTCGCGACGGTCACCAGCACGCCGGACGCCCGGCGTGCTCGCAGCCGTGCGACCGCGGCGACCCACGTCATGTCAGGCACCGCTCAACGCTTCTGCATCGGTTCGGATCTTGCCGTTGGCGGCGTGCCCGTTGGCCGCGAGCCCGTTTCCGCCGTGGCCGTTGCCGGCGTAACCGTTCCGGGAGGCATCGCCCTGGCGAGCCGCCTGGATTGCCCAGTACACCGCCTCCGGCGTTGCGGGCGAGGCCAACTCGACGCTGACCCCGCTCGGCCCGAACGCGGCGGCGGCCTGCCGGAGCGCCTCGCGCACCGAGAACGCCAGCATCAGCGGAGGCTCACCCACCGCCTTGGACCCGTAGACCGCGCCCTCTTCGGTGGCGTTCTCCATGAGCGTGACGTTGAACTCCTCGGGCAGCTCCGAGAAGCTCGGCAGCTTGTAGGTGCTCGCGGCCTGGGTCAGCAGCCGGCCGCGGTTCGGCCCGTCACCGGCGTCCCAGCGCAGGTCCTCGAGCGTCAGCCAGCCCGCGCCCTGCACGAAACCGCCCTCGACCTGACCGATATCGATCATCGGGGAGAGGCTCTCGCCGACGTCGTGCACGATGTCCACGCGCCGGATCCGGTACGCGCCGGTGAAGCCGTCGACCTCCACCTCGGTCGCCGCGGCGCCGTAAGCGAAGTACTTGAACGGCGTGCCACGGAAAGACTTCGCGTCCCAGTGCAGTCCCTCGGTCCGGTAGAAGCCGGCCGCCGACAGCTGAACCCGCTGGAAGTACGCCGTGTGCACCAGATCGTCCCAGGCCAGCTCCTTGTCGCTGCCCAGGGCGCGTGCGACGCCCTCGACGATGCGCACGTCCGAGGCGTTCGCCCCCAGCTGGGTGGCGGCGACCTGCAGCAGCCGCTCGCGCAGCTGCTCACAGGCGTTCTTGATCGCCCCACCGTTGAGGTCCGCCCCGGAACTGGCAGCGGTGGCGGAGGTGTTGGGCACCTTGTCGGTACGCGTCGGGGCGAGGCGGACCTTGTGCAGCGGGATGCCCAGCGTGGTCGCGGCCACCTGCATCATCTTGGTGTGCAGGCCCTGGCCCATCTCGGTGCCGCCGTGGTTGATCAGAACCGAGCCGTCCTTGTAGATCAGCACCAGCGCGCCGCCCTGGTTGAAGGCGGTGAGGTTGAACGAGATGCCGAACTTGATGCCGGTGATCGCAAGGGCCCGCTTGGTGTGCGGGTGTGCGGCGTTGAAGGCGGCGATCTCGCGCTTGCGGTCGGCGATGCCGGCGTCGTCATGCACCTGCTGCCAGATGGTGGAGATCCGTTCGGCCTGTGTGACCGGCTGTCCGTACGGCGTCGTCTGGCCCTGGCCCGGCTGGTAGAAGTTGCGCTCCCGCAGCTCCATGGGGTCCAGGCCGAGCTGCGGCGCGCAGCGGCCCAGGATGTCCTCGATCACCAGCATGCCCTGCGGTCCGCCGAAGCCGCGGAAGGCGGTGTTGGAGACCGTGTTGGTCCTGGCGATGCGACCGGCGACGCGCGCGTTGGGGATCCAGTAGGTGTTGTCGATGTGGCACAGCGCGCGGGCCAGCACCGGCTCGGACAGGTCCAGGCTCCAGCCGCCGTCCGCGACCAAGGTGGCGTCCAGGGCCTGGATACGGCCGTCCGCGTCGAATCCGATCTTCCACTTGGAGTGGAACCCGTGCCGCTTACCGGACATGGTCAGGTCCTGGGTCCGGTTGAGCCGGAACCGGACCGGCCGGCCGGTCAGCTTGGCACCGAGCGCGGCGACGGCCGCGAACCCGTGCGGCTGCATCTCCTTGCCGCCGAAGCCGCCGCCCATTCGCAGGCATTGCACGGTCACCTCGTGGGCGGGCACGCCGAGCACGTGCGAGACGATTTCCTGCGTCTCGGAAGGGTGCTGGGTGCTGCTCTGGATGAACACCTGCCCGTTCTCGTCGACCTGGGCCAGCGCCGCGTGCGTCTCGAGGTAGAAGTGTTCCTGACCGGAGAACTGGAACTCGCCGGTGAACACGTGCGCGGAGTCGGCGAAGCCTGCGTCGATGTCGCCGTGCACCATGAGGGGCTGGGCGCCGTGATAGCTGCCCGCCGCGATGGCCTCCGGCAGTGTGACCAGGGAGGGCAGTTCGTCGAGCTCGACCTCGACGGCCGCCGCACCGAGCCGGGCCGCCTCCAGGGTCTCGCCGAGCACCCAGGCGACCGCGTGGCCGTGGAACATGACCTCGTCGGGGAACAGCGGCTCGTCGTGCTTCATGCCGGCGTCGTTGACGCCGGGCACGTCGGCACCGGTCAGCACGCGGACCACGCCGGGTACGGCGAGCGCGGGCTCGGTGCGCAGCGCGGTGATCCGGCCGCGCGCCTTCATGACCTGGACCGGGTAGGCGTGCAGGACGTCCTTGGTGCGCTGGACCAGGTCGTCGGTGTAGAGCGCGGTGCCGGTGACGTGCTGGAAGGCACTCTCATGCGGCATCGAGACGCCGACGACGGGCTTCTCGGGACGCTCGGACAGATGACTCATGACGACACCGCCTCGGTGGTCTGTGCGTGCAGCTTCAGCAGGCTCTGGCCGAGCATCGCGGAACGGTAGAGGGAGCTGGCGCGATGATCGTCCATCGGCGTGCCCTCGCCCCGCAGGACCCGGGCCGCGGCCTCGACGGTCTCCGCCGACCACGGCTTGCCCTCCAGGGCCGCCTCGGTGGCGAGCGCACGGATCGGGGTGGCGGCCACGCCGCCCAGGCCGATGCGTGCCTTGCGGACGATTCCGTCCTCGATGTCGAGCGCGAAGGCGACCGCCACGCTGGAGATGTCGTCGAAGCGCCGCTTGGCGATCTTGTGGAAGGCCGCGACCGGCGACAGCGGCAGCGGGATGCGCACCGCGCGGATCAGCTCGCCGGGACGGCGCACGCTCTGCCGGTAGCCGGTGAAGTAGTCGGCCAGCGGGACCACGCGCTCACCGTCGGCGTCGGCGAGCACCAACGACGCCTCAAGGGCGAGCAGCACCGGCGGGCTGTCACCGATGGGCGAGCCGGTACCCAGGTTGCCGCCGAGGGTCCCACTGTTGCGGATGAGCCGAGAGGCGAACTGCGGGAACAGCTCTGCAAGGAGTGGGACGTCGCCGTCGAGGCGACGTTCGATCTCGGTGAGCGTCAGCGCCGCCCCGATCTCGATGTAGCCGGATTCGACGCACAGCTCCCGGAGTTCGGGCAGCCGGTCGATGGCGACCACACAATCCGCCCGGCGGGAGCGGATGTTCACCTCGACGCCGTAGTCGGTGGAGCCGGCGACCACCACCGCGTCGGGCCGCTCGCGCAGCAGCTCCAGCGTTTCGGCCAGGGTGCTCTTCCGCAGGAACGCGCTGCCGTCCTGGGTGTATTCGGTGGCGACCGGTGCGGGCGGGGACTGCTCGCGACGCTGCGCCAGCGGGTCCTCGTCGGTGGGCTCACCGACGGCGAACGCGGCATCGCGGATCGGGCGGTAACCGGTGCAGCGACACAGGTTTCCGCTCAGCGCGTGCAGATCGAAACCGTTCGGGCCGTGCTCGGCGTCGGCGGTGTCGGCCGAATCCGCGTCCGTGTCCGTGTCCGTGTCCGTGTGCGCGCAGCGGTCGGGCCGGTAGTACTCGGCAGCCATGCTGCAGATGAATCCCGGCGTGCAGTAACCGCATTGGGAGCCGCCGCGGACCGCCATCTCCTCCTGCACCGGGTGCAGAGTGGGCGCCATGCCGGGTTCACCGGCGGTGGCGAGACCTTCGGAGGTAATGATCTCCTGACCGTCGAGCGCCGCGACCGGGACCAGGCAGGCGTTGACCGCCACCCAGTCGGTGGGCTTGTTCACCCCTGGACGGGCCACCAGGACCGAACAGGCGCCGCATTCACCCTCGGCGCAGCCCTCCTTGGTGCCGGTGAGGCCACGCTCGCGCAGCAAGTCCAGCATTGTGGTGTGGGGCGCAGCCGGTGAAATCGGTGCTTCTTTCCCGTTGACCGTGATCCGCGCCGCTACCATGACAGGCCTTCGTTTCGGTGCGCGATGGGTCGATTCATCATGTTCGCCAATTTCAGGCAGCTTTCTGTGTTCAGACGCGCCACGTTCGAGGAGCGGGCGCAGAACGGCACGCAACAGCGACGTGCCGGGAGGTGGTGACGGGAAACCTGGAATGTGCCACGGACGGGCACATCAGAACGGCGTGCTCAGCAGCCGTGTGCGATTCGACCCGGAACCCAGACCATGCGGTGGGCGAGGCGACCCAGATCGGAGTTGGTGTACATCCGCTGGTCGCCTCCTTCCGGTAGTTATGGGTCGACGTCTACCGCAAAGTAGTGGCCGGTGCCACAGAGGTCAAGACGTTGACCCCTGACTCTCGAGAACCGATCGGATTCGAGACTGGGGCGCCACCGCTGGGTGGTCGAGCGCAGACGACAGCCGTGGTCGGCACCGGGCGTGCGGCCGGGCGCTGCTGTCCGACGTCGGAGGTGGCAGTCGCGGTGGCGGTCGCCAGGTCAGGGCAGCGTCCAGATCTGGCGCGTGACGAGGTAGAAGACAGCGGCCCAGAACACCATCACCGCGGCGACCGTGCCGAGGCCGACGAGGTTGGTCTTCGACGCCGGTTCGTCCGGTGACGGCCGCAGCCACCGCTTGAGCAGCGGGTTCACGTAGTAGGGCATCGTGAAAAAGCTCATGATGAGGCTCGAAAGCAGGTTGCCCACAAGCAGCCCGATCCAGAGCGGCATCTTCAGCGGCGACAGGGCGAGCGTCAGCAGCACAACGGTCGGGTACAGGCCGACCCAGATCGCGATGGAGGTCTTGGTTTCCGAGGGTGGCGGCGCTTCCTTGCCGTTCTCTTCGAAGGCGAACCAGCTGCCGAACGAGTTGTCGATCGTGTGCAGGTGGAAGTCGTCGAACTTCTCGCCTTCAGCGAGAACTTCCTGCCGCTTGGCCGACGTCAGCCAGGCATCGAGGTGCTCGGCGTTGTCGAATCGGTACAGCGTGATCCATTCGTCCTGAAGTCCCTCGATCGGGCGGAAGAGCTCGGTTCCGCGAAATCCTTCGAATTTGCTCTCCTCCTGGCTCATGTGGCGCTGCCAGTCGAGAAAGTCGTCGACGTGGTCCGGTTGGACGCGGTGGGTGACCGCAACGGTCACGAGCGGATCCGGCTGTTGCGTGCCGCCGCTGAGAACCTGCTGGGTTGCCGGACCGTCGAAGCAAACCGTGCGGAGTGGCATCCAATGCCCAATCCGCGATCGTCCAGCAGTTCTTGCGCGGCAGGTCGGCCAGCAGACCGAGAACCAGCCGCCCGGCCCGGCGCCGGGGTTCAACCCGTGCGAAGCGGCCCGCGATCCGGCCCATCATGGCCTCGAACTCACCCCGCCAATGGGCGGGATCTACGCTGTGGCCTGCGGCCACCATCTCTTCGTCACTCCACACAACTTACGATGATCAACGGTGGCCGCACCCGTGCCCGTGTCGGAGCGCGCGAAAGATTTCAGCCAGCAGCCCGTTGGCCTGGGGATGAAAACTTTGGTGCGGTGCCCTGAACCACATGTGCCGCACGAAAGAGTGATGCCGTGGGTCCGACCGGTGTGCTACGCCGTGTAGTCATGCTCAGTCCGGAGCAGAGCTGTGGTGCCATTGCGTGCCGTTCGACTCGCCGATGTTGCCGGAAGTGATCGCCCTGTGGATTCATCGGCGGTCCGGCCCGGTGGGGCGCGTCAGGTGCGCCGGTGGGATGGGTTCAGTGGTGCAGGTTCTGGGAGAGGTCCCGCATGGCGTCGATGGTTTCCTGCTCGTCTTGGTTTGTGCCGTGGTCGCTGAGTTTCACGATCACGGTGCGCTTGGCCGGATTGACGTAGATGTACTGGCCGTAGATGCCTACCGCGCTGAAGTCGCCGGTGGCGCTGCTGGGATGCCACCACTGAGCGGAGTAGCCCCATCCGTCGGCCATGGTCGCCACGGGGGTGCTCAGGCGGTCGACCCAGGCTTGGGGGACGATCTGGCGGTCGCCGGCCCGGCCGTTGTCAAGGACGAGCTGTCCTATCTTGGCGAAGTCACGGGCGGTGGCGTTCAGGCAGCAGAAGGACTTCTCCATGCCTCCCTCGCTGTCCAGGTTCCAGGTGGCATCGGCTTCGGCGCCCATCGGCTGCCAGATGCGCTCCTGGAGCAGCGCCGCCACGGATTTGCCCTCCACACGGTGCAGGATCTGGCCCAGGAGCTGGGTGTCCACGCTGCGGTAGTCGCTCGTGCTGCCCGGGGTGAAGCGCAGGGTGCGGTTGTCCTTGATGAAGTTCGGCAGGTCGGTGGTGAGGTACATCCGCGGGGTGCCGGACAGAGGTATGCGGCTGTAGTCCTCGCTCACGTCGATGCCGCTGCTCATGTCCAGCAGGTGCCGCACGGTGATGCGGTCGTAGGCGTCGCCCTTTTTGAGTTCGGGCAGCAAGTCCACCAGAAGGTCGTCCTCGTGCAGGTGTCCTTCGGCGATGGACTGTCCGACCAGCAGGGAGACCACGGACTTTGCAGTGGACCAAGAGGCGTGACGGGTCTGGGCGCCGACGCCGTCGCGGTACCACTCGTGGATCAGCTGACCGTCGCGCAGGACCAGGAAGGCGTTGGTGTGGGTGTCCGTCAGGAATTGCCGGATGTCCTTGCGCCCGTCCTTCCACGCCACGGTGGCCGGCAGGGCCCGCAGGGCTTGCTGCAGCGGTGCCGGTTCGGTTGACGCGGGCACTGCACGGGCCGGGAAGAGGGCGCCTTGCTGCGAGGGCGGGGTGTCCGACAGACGGATGAGGGAGAGGGGGGACGGAAGGCTGAGGGCTGCCGTTGCCGCCCAGGGGCCGGTGACGAGAACGGTCAGAGCCGTCGGTACGGCGATGGCGGCCCGCCGGTTCCGGCGGAGGAATGCGCGCAGGGGCGAAGAGGGTGCCATGGGAATCTCCTGAGGTGGATGACAGTCGTTATGGATGACGACTGTAATCTATGCTGGGAAGCCGAGCAACCGAAGAGAGAAGACCCCGATGACCCAGGCCCCTGACAACCGCCGTACGGAACTCCTTGACGCCGTCGTCGCCCACCTGACCGAGCACGGAATCGCCGGCCTCTCCCTGCGCCCGCTGGCCAAGGCCCTGGGGCAGAGCACCTACGTGCTCACCTACCACTTCAAAGACAAGAGCGGCCTGCTCACCGCCGTCCTCGACCACCTCGACCAGCAGGACCGCGAGGCGTTGCAGAAGTGGGCGTCCCAGACGCCGCCGGGCTCGCCGGGCGCAGGGATCCTCGCCTTCTGGCACTGGCAGACCAGGCCGGAGGCACTCCCGCTCCTCCGCCTCAACTACGAGATCTTCGGGCTGCTGTCGAGCCGACGCATCACCGGCCATCACCCGCGCATGATCGAGGACTGGATCGACTTCATCGCTCACCAGCTCATGGCATACGGCCGGGGAGCCCGGGCCGCACGCATCGATGCCACTCTGATCTCCGCGGCCCTCTCCGGGCTTACTCAGGACTACCTCATCACGGGCGACACCCACAGGACCGAGGAGGCCCTGGCCCGCCTCGCCGAATTCACCGACGCGTCGAGTCCGGGCAGCAAGTAGCCCCGGCCGCACCTGGGGCCAGGAAGCCAGGGCCACTTGACGTCCGTCCCGGTCGGCGCCCTCTGTCTCCGGGCGCGAGCAGGCTGGTGATCTCAGCGATCGCTTTGTGAGGGGGCTTGAAGTAGTGGCCGAGCTTCCCGGCTTCTTGTGCCGTGACTGGGCCATCAGCGTCGGCAGACTCGCTCCCGCTTCGCCGAGATGAGACGGGCTCGAATGCCGGTAGTCACGGAGGTCCCAGTGCTGGGCTGGGCGGGTGCGGGCTGTAGGACGGCTCTGAAGATTTCAGTACCGCAAGATTCTTTTCGTGGAGTCTTTAGTGGCTGCTGGACGAGCACACCGCGGTACGCGGGCCCGGAGCTAGCATGCCAAGCCATGGCGATGTTCGTGCACTTGACGTCAGCGGCCAACGCGCCGCGCATCCGGCGGTCCGGGATCCGCGCGGCCGGCTACGGACAGGGAGGCGCGCGCGGGGTGTACTGCTTCCCGGTGCTGCCGTCGTACACCCTCACCCACCAATGGCTGCGCGAGCTGGCCCGTTCCGGCAGCCGGGGAGGGCTTGTGGCCGTTCACGTGCGGCTGGACGACGCTCAGCACGTGCTGGTCGGACGCTATACGGACCGGCGGCGGGATGCCCAGGCCACCGTCACCGCTGCCGAGGCGGTGCGGCGGATCTCGGCTCTGGAAGACCCGCGAGGCTGGGAGGTGTTCGTACCCCGGGCGATCCGGCCGCGCGAAGTGCACCGGATCCGCACCGCGCCGCAGGTGGCCGGCTGGCGGTACCTGCCGGACGCGCACGGGACCCGCCCCTGCACCTGCTTCGGGTGCCGGGTGCGCGGCGGGTACGGGTCGCGGCGCCTGCTCGAGCGGTTGCCGCACCCACTGGACGGTCCGCCGCCGCCGGCCAGGGTGATGCTCGCCAGGGTCGCGGCGGCCGGTGACCCGGGAGACCCGGCCGCGCTGCGGGAGGTGCTGCACTGGTTCGGGATGCGCCGACGGGGCCCGCTCGGCCAGCTGACCCGCCTCCGCGCCCACCCCGACCCCAAGGTGCGCGAGGAGCTGGTGTGGGCAGTCGCCCACTGGTCCACCCCTGGGGTCCCCGAGCTGCTGGACAGCCTCGCCGACGACCCGGACCCGGACGTCCGGGAGGCGGTGGAAGCGGTCCGGGAAGCGCAGTGACCCGGCAAGGCCGACGAGAAATCCTGGGCACACCGGGTACGGCGTCGACCGGGTACGGCGCTAACGTCGGAGCATGAGCGTGGACCCCTCGGACCGCGACCCCGGCCTCTTCGGCCCCGACTCGGTCACCTGGCAGATGCACGGCGACCCGATGATGTGGGTCGCCGGCGTGCGGGCTCTCTACCTCCAGGCTCTGCACCCCCGGGCGGTCCGCGGCGTCATGATCAACAGTGCTGCGTTCGGCAGAGAGAGGGGCCGGCGCGAGGCCTGGGGCCGCCTCATGCGCACGGCGAACTTCGTCGGCACGGTCACCTACGGCACCGCCAAAGCCGCCGAGGAGGCAGGCGCCCGGGTCCGCAGGATCCACCGGCTGCTGGGCGTGGACGAGCCGGATCTGCTGCTGTGGGTGCACTGCGCCGAGGTGGACTCGTACCTGAGTGTCCTGCGCCGCTCCGGCTTCCCGCTCAGTGACGTCCAGGCCGACCGGTACATCGACGAGCACCGGGTCAGCGCCCGGCTCGTCGGTCTCGACCCCGCCCAAGTGCCCGCCACCGCAAGGGAGCTCGCCGCCTACTTCACGGCCGTACGACCCGGGCTCGAAGCCGGCGCGGACGCCCGGACCGTCGACGACTTTCTGCGCCGCCCGCCCATCCACACCCTGCTCGTCCCGGCGCGCGAACTGCTCTGGCGGCGCGTGGCGGCGCTCGCCTACAGTGCCCTGCCCCCCTACGCCCACGGGCTGTACGGCAGACCGGCACCGCCGCCCGACCGGGTCACCCACCAGCTCACCGCCACCGGCAACGCCCTGCGCTGCATTCCCGCGCGGGTCCGCTGGCAGCTGCCGCCAGGTCACATCTTGAAGGCAATGGCGCGACTCGGCCCCGGCAGCAGGCCTGCCCCGTACAAACTCCGCAGACAGGCGGCCATACTGGACGGGCCGGGGAGGGCGCAGCGAAGCGACGGGGGCGACAGCACGCGATGGCGGACACCAGGCTGATCCAGGGCCGGTACCGGCTGCTGGATCTGATCGGTCGTGGCGGCATGGGTGAGGTGTGGCAGGCTCGCGACGAGTCACTGGGCCGGCGTGTCGCGGTCAAATGCCTCAAACCTCTGGGGCCGCAGCACGACCAGTCCTTCACCGGGGTGCTGCGTGAACGCTTTCGCAGAGAGGCCCGGGTCGCCGCCGCGCTGCAGCACCGCGGAGTCACCGTCGTCCATGACTTCGGCGAGTACGAGGGCGTGCTCTATCTGGTGATGGAGCTGCTGGACGGCCGCAACCTCAGTCAGCTGCTGGAGGACAACAAGCAGCACCCGCTGTCCGTGCCCGACATCGTCGACATCGCGGAGCAGGTCGCCGACGCGCTCGCCTACACCCATGAACAGGGCATCGTCCACCGCGACCTGAAGCCCGCCAACATCATGCGGCTCACCGACGGCACGGTGAAGATCTGCGACTTCGGCATCGCCCGTCTCGCCCACGACATCGGCTTCACCTCGCGGCTCACCGGCACCGGCATCGCCATGGGCACCCCGCACTACATGTCGCCCGAGCAGATCAGCGGAGGCGATGTCGACCACCGCAGCGACCTCTACTCGCTGGGCTGTGTGCTGTACGAGATCGCCACCGGCGTCCCGCCGTTCGACCTCGACGACGCCTGGGCCATCCTCGTCGGACACCGCGACACCCCGCCCGAGCCGCCCCGGACCCACCGCGTGGAACTGCCCGGCTTCATCGACCGGATCGTCCTCGACCTGCTCGCCAAGACCCCCGAGGGCCGGCCCGCCGACGCCAAGGACCTGCGCCGCCGGATCACCGCCGCCCGCGCCACGCCCACCCCCGTGATCCCGGCACCGGCCGAGCCGCGGACACAGTCCTCCCGCAGCCGGCGACTGCCTTCCTGGACCCGCGGCATGACCACCGGCCACAAGGCCGTGGGCACCGGCACGCTCCGCCCCACCCCGCCCGACTACACCGCGGGTCTCACCGGGGAGTGGACCACCGGAGTGGCGCTCCGGGGGCCCGTACCGGTGCAGCTGCCCCGCCCCGAGCGCCCCACTCCGCCGCCCGAGCTGCTCGCCGTCCTCACCAGCCGGCACAACGCGGGCCTCAGCCTCAGCCGCCTCGGCCGCTGGGAGGAGGCCGGCGAGGTGCACCGCGCGGTCGCCACCGAGCGTGAGCACGCACTCGGACCCGACCACCCCGACACCCTCGCCAGCCGCTACGAGGTCGGCTTCACCCTCAGCAGGACCGGGCGCACGGCGGACGCGCTGCGGGAGTTCGGCCGCGTCGCCGAGGGCCGCGAGCGCACGATGGGCCCCGATCACCCGGAGACCCTGGCCGCCCGCCAGGAGACGGCGTACGTGCTCGGTCAGCTCGGCCGTCACTTCGAAGCGCACCAGGTCTACTCGGCGGTGCTCGACTCCCGGATGCGGACCGTGGGCCCCGACCATCCCGACACCCTGCGCTGTCGTCACAATCTCGCGTTCAACCTGAGCCGGCTCGGACGACTGGAGGACTCGTACCGGATGGCGTACGACGTCGCCGCTGCCCGCGCACGCGTGCTCGGCGCGAGCCACCCGGACACGCTCGTCACCCGCTACGAAGTCGCCTACGCGCTCGGCCAGCTGGGCCGCTGGGCGGATGCCCTGCAGACGTACCGGGAGGTCGCGGTGGCCCGCTCCCAGGCACTCGGAGCCGACCATCCCGACACGCTCTCGGCCCGCTACGAGGTGGGCATCAGCCTGGGCAGGCTCGGCCGCAGCGCCGAAGCCCTGGAGCTGTACCGGTCCCTCGTCGACGACCGCACCCGGGTGCACGGCCCCGCCGACCCGGAGACCCTCCGCGCGCGCCACGGTCTCGGCGTCAACCTGGGGCGGCTCGCCCGCTGGGAGGAGGCCCTCGCCGAGGCCCGCGACGTCTGCGCGATCCGCGAGCGGGTACTGGGCCAGGACCACCCCGACACCCTCGTCAGCCGCCGGGAGGTCGCCGTCGGCCTCGGCTGGCTCGGCCGCTGGGCCGACGCCCTGGCCGTCTACCGCCAGGTCGCCGAGGCCCGCGAACGGGTCCTGGGTGCGGACCATCCCGAC
>NZ_JBSGZO010000162.1:0-16857 GCF_053611045.1 Streptomyces sp. NPDC054841
TCTGACCACGGGCCCTCTGACCACGGGCCCTCTGACCACGGGCCCTCTGACCACGGGCCCTCTGACCACGGGCCCTCTGACCACGGGCCCTCTGATCACAAGCGCTCAGGACGGGAGCGACTCAGGACTGGAGCGACTCAGGACGGGAGCTCAGCACGGGAGCGCTCATGACAGGAGCGCCCACGGCGCGAGCCGGCGCCCGGAGCCGGGCCAGGGTGCCCCGCCCGTTCAGCGCACCTCGATGAACGCCGACGCCTCCCGCTCCGGTCGCGGCTTCGGTGCCGCCGCCGGCCGTCCCACGGCCACCGCCCCCATCGGATCCCACGACTCCGGCAGCCCGAGGACCTCACGCACCACCTCGCGGCAGAACATCGTCGAGGACACCCACGCCGACCCGAGCCGCTCGCCCGCCAGCGCCACCAGGAAGTTCTGGACACCCGCGCCCGCCGCGACGACGAACATCTCGCGCTCCGCGGCGTCCCTGCGCTCGTCGCCGTAGTGGTGCGAGCCGTCCATCACCAGGCACGGCACCACCAGATACGGCGTGTTCCGCAGCACGTCCCCGCGCTTGATCCGCTTCGCGACGGACTCCTCCGACTTGCCGTCGCGCCGCAGATCCGCGATCCAGGCCTCCCGCATCGCGTCCAGCAGCCGCAGCCGCGAAGCCTCCGATTCGAGCAGCACGAAGCGCCACGGCGTCGTGTGATGCGGCGCGGGCGCCGTCACGGCCGCGGCGACCGCGCGCCGGACCGCGCCCGGGTCCACCGGATCGTCCGTGAACTCCCGCACCGTCCGCCGCAGCGTCACCGCTTCCCGTACCGCCTCCGACGTGCCGAGGCGGAACATGTCGTCCTCGGCGCCCCGCACCAGCGCCGCCGCGCCGTCAGTCGTCCCGGCGACGACGTGGGGGAGGCCGCGGACCACGGCCACCGGCAGCCCGGCCGCCTTGCCCTTGACCAGGTCGCCCGCCGCTGCCAGCTCGTCCGCCGTGGCGACCACGGTCGCGCTCAGCGGATTCCCGTGCGCGTCGACGCCACCCCGCAGATCGTCCAGGACCTGAACTCCCGCCGCCCCGATCGCGACATCGGTGAGCCCGGTGCGCCAGGGCCGCCCGAAGGTGTCCGTCACCACCACACCGACCTCGACACCGAGGGTGTCCCGCAGCCCCTCACGGATACGGACCGCCGACGCGTCGGGGTCCTCGGGCAGCAACAGCACGGTTCCCGCAGCGGTGTTGGAGGCGTCGACCCCGGCCGCGGCCATGATCAGGCCTTGCCGGTTCTCGACGATACGGAGGGTGCCGCGCCGGGCCACCACCCGCACCGTCTCGGTGTCGATGGCCTCCTCCCGCGAGTCCGCGGCGATGATCCGGCCCTCGGCCTTGGAGACGATCTTCGACGTGACGAGCAGGACGTCGCCGTCCACCAGCCCCGGTTCGGTGGCCGCGATCAGCTTCGCGATGTCGTCGCCCGGCCGGACCTCGGGCAGCCCGGGCAACGCCCAGACGCGGTAGGACGGATGCGGATACGTCATGCCCGCACCTCCTCGGCGAGCGCCAGCGCCTCACGCGCCATCGCCGCCGCGGTCTCGATGCCGGTCATCATCAGCGGCACGGCCTTGCAGCGGATCCCTGCCTCCTCGACGTCCGCCACGGCCCCCGCGTCCACGGTGTCCACGAGCCAGCCGTCCAGCAGCCCCGAGCCGTAGTGCTTCGCCACCGCCGCCGCCGTCGACTCGACCCCGACCGCCGCCAGCACCTTGTCGGCCATGCCGCGCACCGGCGCGTCCCCGACGATGGGGGAGAGGCCGACGACGGGGACGCCCGCCTCGGCGATCGCCTCCCGGATGCCCGGCACCGCGAGGATCGTCCCCACGCTCACCACCGGGTTGGACGGCGGGAAGATGATGACGTCGGCCGCGCCGATCGCCTCCAGGACGCCCGGCGCGGGCTTGGCCTGCTCGGCGCCCACGGGCACGACGGCCTGGGCGTCGACGGAGGCCCGCAGCCTGACCCAGTACTCCTGGAAGTGGATGGCCTTGCGCTCGCCCTCGACATCGACGGCGACATGCGTCTCGACGCGGTCGTCGGACATCGGCAGCAGCCGCACCCCGGGCTGCCACCGTGCGCACAGCGCCTCGGTGACGGCGCTCAGCGGATAGCCCGCGCCCAGCATCTGCGTACGGACGATGTGCGTGGCGAAGTCACGGTCGCCGAGCCCGAACCACTCGGGGCCCACGCCGTACGCCGCGAGCTCGCTCTTGACCTGGAAGGTCTCGTCCGTACGTCCCCAGCCCTGCTCCTCGTTGATGCCGCCGCCGAGCGTGTACATCACCGTGTCGAGGTCGGGACATACCTTCAGCCCGAACAGATGGATGTCGTCACCGGTGTTGCCGATGACCGTGATGTCGGCTTCGGGGGCGGCCGTCTTGAGGCCACGCAGGAAACGAGCACCGCCGATACCACCGGCCAGAACCACAATGCGCATGGGGACAGTCTGTCAGCCGAAGGCTGTTCCCATGAGGGGTGGTGGGAGGGGCGACGGGAGGGGCGACGGGAGGGGCGTCAGGCGGCGACGGCATCCTGCCGGGCCGGGGAGCAGTGGGCCGTGTGCATCGGCATCTCGGTCAGGCCCGGGAAGTAGATGTGCAGACTGACGGCCGGTTCGAGCGAGTCGTTGACCACCTCGTGCACATATCCGGGCGCGAAGACGCGCTGGGCGCCGACGGCCAGGGACCGGGAGGCGGTGGCCGTCCGCTCCGTCAACTCGCCATCGAGGACGGTCAGTACACCGGACGAGCGGCCGTGGTCGTGGAGTCCGCTGCCCTGGCCGGGGACCCAGGAGAGCAGCCAGACCTCGTAGCCGGGGCCGGTGCGCAGCCGGTGGTACCAGCGGGTGGTGGCGTCGTACTGGACGAGGTGTGCCCACTGGGCGGGGTCGGCGGCGATGGAGCGGGCGAGGCCGGCGAACTCGGCCACGGTCGCCGGGTGCTCGCGGGCGGGCTGGAGGAGGTGCTGAACCTCGAGGATGTCGCCGGCGATCTGGAGGTCGCTGTCGCTGTTCATGGGTGCGGTGGTTCCTCGGCAGAAACGGGAAGGTCAGTGCTGGGGTGTCGCGAGTCTCCGCCCGGGGCGGAGTGGGGAGAGCTGGAGCGCTACGGCATCAACAGCTGGAACAGCAACAGCAACAGTGAGCCTGGACAGCGCTGCGGAACCCACGGGTCGCGTGGGCCGCGGAGGGCGCTGTGGTCGCTGGCATGCATCCAAAGGTGACCAACGCAGTCCCAGATGTCAACTCAATGCCCGATTTGGTGGCAATGTTTCACCTCATCCGGTTACTCCGGTCGGAGAAAGGTTTGTGCAGTGATGGGACCGGAGACATGGCGCAGCAACCGCGCTCTTAAACGCCGTTGTGTTCTCGTGATCAGACTGTGATCCGGATCGCTTGTGTGGCTGGATCGCAACAGGATCGAACCGCGCGACGTCCTCCCTCGTGAGGACCGGTTGATGCCGGTGCCGGACCGAGGGTCGGAGGGGGTGCGGGCAGGCCAGTAGTAAGTGTCTTGGTTTTTGGTGATTTGCACACTTTCCGCATACGTTTGGTTCTGCAGAGTGAATACGGGGCTCAATAGCAGATCTCGGCTTGACTGGCCCGGATCCACACACTTGTAATTTCACTCGTGTCGTTCGGCCGAAATCGGTACGGCTCACGGCCACATCACGGGGACGCAAAGACGGACGAGGGGCGCACATGACCGAGCTGTTTCAGCAACTGCTGGTCGAGGACGCGGACGAGGAACTCGGCTGGCAGGAGCGCGCGTTGTGCGCCCAGACCGACCCCGAGTCCTTCTTCCCCGAGAAGGGCGGTTCGACCCGCGAGGCCAAGAAGGTCTGCCTCGCCTGCGAGGTCCGCTCCGAGTGCCTCGAATACGCCCTTGCCAACGACGAGCGATTCGGTATCTGGGGCGGCCTGTCCGAACGTGAGCGCCGCCGCCTGAAGAAGGCCGCGGTCTGAAGAAGGCCGCGAAGAAGGCCGCCGTCCGAAGAAGGCCACGGCCCGAAGAAGGCCGCCGTCCGACGAGGGTCGCCGTCCGACCGATCCGGGGTTTCGCCCCCAGACCCCCGGTCCTCAATCTCCCCCTATGCCCCTGCGGGCGTGGGGGCCCCGGACCCGCTGGAACATCCGGCCCGTCCGGCGATTGAGGCGCGGGGTTCGGGGTGGAGCCCCGAGAAGTGTCCACAGGCGGCGGACCGTCTCCCTGCCAGCCGTTAGTGTGGGGCCCCGTCCCAGACGCTCCAGCGCCCCTCGCGGGGCGACCCCGGCCGGAGGGCCCGTACCTCAATGTCCGCCACCACTGCGGAGTTTGTTCCCGCCACCCCGCCCGAGTTCCCGCAGCATGTCGTCACCGCCGTGCTCGTCTCCCACGACGGTGCCCGCTGGCTGCCGGACGCGCTCGCCGGGCTGCTCGGCCAGGAGCGCCCCGTACAGAACGCCGTCGCGGCCGACACCGGCAGCGCCGACGACTCCGCCGCGCTGGTCACCGAGGCACTCGGCGCCGACCGGGTGCTGCATCTCGCCCGCCGCACCGGCTTCGGTGCCGCCGTCGACGAAGCCGTCCGCACCGCGGGCGTGCTCACCCCCGACGACCTGCCGTACCTGAAGCGGCCCAGCGGCTGGGACCCGGTGAGCAGGACCTGGCGCGACGAGGCGTACGACATGCCGGAGCTGCCGTACGGCGAACCGGTCCAGTGGCTCTGGCTGCTCCACGACGACTGCGCTCCCGCCCCCGACGCCCTCGCCGAACTGCTGCGCGTCGCAGACGCAGAAATGTCCGCCGGACACACCCCGGCGATCATCGGCCCGAAGCTGCGCGGCTGGTACGACCGCAAGCAGCTCCTCGAAGCCGGCGTCTCCATCGCCAACAGCGGCCGTCGCTGGACCGGACTCGACCGCCGCGAGCAGGACCAGGGCCAGCACGACCAGGTCCGCTCCGTCCTCTCCGTGTCCTCCGCGGGCATGCTCGTCCGCCGCGACGTCTGGGAGGAGCTGGGCGGCTTCGACCGGCGGCTGCCCCTGATGCGTGACGACGTCGACCTGTGCTGGCGCGCCCACGCCGCCGGCCACCGCGTCCTCGTCGCTCCCGGCGCCGTCCTGCGCCACGCGGAGGCAGCCGCCCGCGAGCGCCGCACCGTCGACTGCGCCGGTCGCTCGGTCACCAGCCCGCACCGCGTCGACAAGGCCGGCGCCGTCTACACCCTGCTCGCCAACGCGCGCGGCGCCGCCCTCCCCTTCGTTCTGCTCCGCCTCGTCCTCGGCACCCTGCTGCGCACCCTGGCCTACCTCGTCGGCAAGGCCCCCGGGCAGGCCGTCGACGAGGTCATGGGCCTCTTCAAGACCCTTCTGCGGCCGGAGAGGATCCTCGCCGCCCGCCGCAGACGGAGAAGTCCCGGAAAGAGCACAGTCGAGGCGAGCGAACTGCGGCCGCTCTTCCCGCCGCACGGCGCCACGATCCGCGCCACCGTCGAACAGATCGCGAGCAGTCTCGGCGCAGGCAGTGACTCCGACTCCGGAGGCTCACGGCACGGCGCCGTCGAGTCCGGACCGGGCGGCGACGACGCGGACTTCCTGGAGATCGAGCAGTTCGCCCGGCTCAAGCGGATCGCCCGCAAGCCGGGACCCGTGCTGTTCGCGGTCCTCCTGATCGTCTCCCTCGTCGCCTGCCGCGGACTCCTCGGCAGCGGGGCGCTCGCGGGCGGCGCGCTGCTGCCCGCACCCGCCGACCTGTCCGACCTCTGGGGCCGGTACGCCGACGGCTGGCACCCGCTCGGCACGGGCGGTACGCAGACGGCGCCCCCGTACCTCGCCGTCCTCGCGGTCCTGTCCGGTCTCTTCCTCGGCTCGACGGGCTTCGCGCTCACCCTGCTTCTCGTCTGCTCGGTGCCGCTCGCCGGCGTCACCGCGTACTTCGCCTCCCGGCCGCTGATCGAATCCCGGCCGCTGCGCGCCTGGGCGAGCGTCGCCTACGCCTTCCTGCCCGCCGCGACCGGCGCGCTCGCCACCGGGCGGCTCGGCACCGCGGTCCTCGCGATCGTGCTGCCGCTGATCGCCCGCGCCGCGGTCGCGGCGTACGGACTGGCCAACGGGGACGGCAGGGACGGAGCGCGCGGAAGCTGGCGTGCCACCTGGGCGTACGCCCTTCTGCTGACCTTCGCGATGGCCTTCACCCCGATCGTGTGGCCCGTCGCCGTAGTCCTCGGTCTCGCCGGCCTCGCACTGCGGCATGACGACATCACCGCCTACGGGCTGCGCTTCCTCGCCGCCGTCGGCACACCGCTGCTGATCCTCGCTCCCTGGTCGCTGTCGCTGCTGACGAGCCCCTCCGGCTTCCTCCGCGAGGCCGGGCTCGAGTTCGGCACGGGCGCCGCCTCCCCGCTCGACCTCCTCGGCATCAGCCCCGGCGGCCCCAAGGCCCTCGGCGGACTGCTGCTGACCGGGATCGTCCTGGCGGCGCTCGCGGCCCTGCTGCGCGGCGAGCGGCAGTTCGCGATCCGTACCGCCTGGGCCGTCGCCCTCGTCGCCCTCGTCTTCGCGGCTCTCGCCAACGGTTCGGGCTGGGCAGGACCCGCCACCCTCGTCTACGGCATCGCCCTGCTCGCCGCCACTGTGCTCGGCGCGGAGGGCGCCCGGGAGCGGGTCGCCGCCCAGAGCTTCGGCTGGCGCCAGCCCGTGGCCGGGCTGATCGCCCTCGCCGCGGGAGCCGCCCCGCTGCTCTCCGCCGCCGCATGGATGATCAGCGGCGCCACGGGCCCGCTGGACCGCAGCGACCCGGTGCAGGTCCCGGCGTTCGTCGCGGAGGAGAGCGACACCCGCGACCAGCCGCGCACGCTCGTACTCGGCGGTTCGTCCCCGGCCAAGGTGTCGTACGCCCTGGTCCGCGGCTCCGGCGGCCGCCTCGGCGACGCGGAGCTGACCGAGGCCGGCGGCACCGACGCCCGCCTCGACAAGGTCGTCGCCAACCTCGTCGCGGGCTCCGGCGCCGATCAGACCAGCCAGCTCAGCGGCTTCGCGATCCGGTACGTGCTCGTACGGGACGGCGCACCGCGACAGATGAGCCGCGTCCTCGACGCCACCCCCGGCCTTTCGCGGCTCAGCCAGCTCGACGGCAGCGCACTGTGGCGCGTGGACCGTCAGGTCGCCCGTGCGGTCATCGTCAACGGCAAGGAGGAGCCGCTGCCCGTGGCCGCCGGCCCCGTCGAGTCCCACGCAAAGATCCCGGCCGGCGCGTCCGGGCGGGTGCTGCGCATCGCGGACCGCGCGGACGACGGCTGGCAGGCGACGCTGGACGGCCGCGCGCTGAAGAAGACCACGGTCGACGGCTGGGCGCAGGGATTCGAACTCCCCGCGGAGGGCGGCCGGCTCGACCTCACCTACGAGGACCCGACGACCCACACCGCCTGGATCTGGACGCAGGGCGCGCTCGCCCTCGTCCTGCTCGTGCTGGCCCTGCCCGGCAGGCGCCGCGAGATCGACGACGACCTGCCCGAGGAGGAGGCCGCGATCCCGGCCCAGCCCGTCGAGGGCGAGGGCCGCCGGGCCCGCAGGCTCCGTGCGGCGCAGGCCGCCGCGGAGGCGGACGAGGCCGTGGGGCAGGACCCCGCGTCACAGCCGGATTCCGAGCCGGACCCGTACGCGGCGGTACCGCACCAGCAGCAGTACGGCGGCGACGCCGAGTGGGACGGCCGGACGTACACGGATGCGGGTGCGGGATCCGGCGGGGGTGCGGGCGAGGGTGTCGGCGCGGGCGTCGGCGCCGGTGAGTACGCGTCGTACGCGAACGACCAGTACGCCGACCCGTACGCCGCGCAGCCCTACCAGGACGCCCAGCAGCAGTACGCGTACGGAGAGCCGCAGCAGTACGACCAGCAGCAGCCGCCGCAGCAGTACGACCAGCAGCAGCACGCCCAGCAGTACGACCAGCAGTACGGCCAGCAGCAGTACGGGCAGTACCCGGACGACCCGTACCGGACGGGCCAGTACGACCCCTACGGCTACGAGACCGAGCAGCGTCCCGACGGGAGCAGCAACCAGTGAACCGCACGACCCTCTCGCTCCTCGCGGCCGCGACGGCGCTCGCCGCCGTGACCGGATTCGCCGCGCTCAGCGCGCCGGACGGCGGTGCGGCCGCCGAGGCGAAGGCACCGGCCCGGCTGCCGGTCGAGCGCTCCAGCCTGCTGTGCCCGGCGCCTGCGACGTCCGACATCGCGGAGACGACGTACACGTCCTTCACGCCCGCTGCGCAGGCGGCCGGATCGGCCGGATCGAGCAATGACGCGGAGGGCACGGCGGAACTGAAGCCGTCCGTGACGACCTTGACGGACCCGGACGACGGGGACGAGAAGGACGAGAAGGACGAGAAGAACGGGGACAAGGCCAAGGCCGGGGACAAGGCCAAGGCGGGCTCGGCGAAGAAGCCCGCGGCGGACAAGGCCGTCGTCACCCTCAAGGAGCCCGGCAAGCCTGTCGGCGCCGAGGCGAGCGGCGGCGACGCTCCCGCGCTCATCGGCTCCGCTGGCGGCAGGCTCGCCCCCGGCTGGACCACCCAGCAGACCACCACGGTCACCGCGGGCAGCGGCCGCGGCGTGCTCGGGGTCAGTTGCACCGCACCGGACACCGACTTCTGGTTCCCGGGTGCCGGCATCGCCAAGGACCGCCTGGACTACGTCCACCTCACCAACCCGGACGACACGGGCGCCGTCGTCGACATCGAGCTCTACGGCAAGGAGGGCGCCCTCAAGACCCAGCTGACCGAGGGCATCCCGGTACCGGCCGGGGCGAGCGTCCCCGTGCTGCTGTCCACCCTGACGTCCGCCCCCGCCGAGGACGTGACGGTGCATGTCACCACGCGTACGGGCAGGGTCGGCGCCGTGGTGCGGGGCGCCGGCGAGAAGACCGGCAGCGACTGGCTTCCCGCGTCCACCGACCCGTCCGGCACGCTCGTGTTGCCCGGCATCCCGGCGGACGCGACGTCGGTACGGCTGGTGGCGTTCGCGCCGGGCGACGACGACGCCGATCTGAAGGTGCGGCTGGCGGGCCCCTCCGGCACGATCACCCCGGCCGGCAACGAGACGTTGCGCGTCAAGTCGGGGATGACGGCGTCCGTCGAACTCAAGGACGTCACCAAGGGCGAGGCGGGCTCACTGCTCCTCGTCCCCTCCCAGAGCGGTCGGGCGACCCCTGTGGTCGCGGCCCTCCAGGTCACCCGGGGCAAGGGCGACAAGCAGGAGATCGCCTTCATCCCCGCGACCGCACCCGTGCGGGAGCGCGCCACCGCGGCCGACAACCGGGCCAAGGGCTCGGTGCTCTCCCTGACCGCGCCCGGCGAGACCGCCCAGGTCAAGGTCACGGCCTCGGCGGGCACCGGGGCGGGCACCCCCGTCTCCAAGACGTACACGGTCAAGGGCGGCACGACTCTCGCGATCACCGCCCCGCCCGTCCCGGCCGGCCTCAAGGGCTCGTACGCGCTGACCGTCGAACCCCAGCCGGGCGGCGGCCCGGTCCACGCGGCCCGGACGCTGCTGCTCCCGCAGGACGGCATCGAGATGTTCACCGTCCAGACGCTCCCGGACGACCGGGGTCTGGTCGAGGTCCCGGAGGCGGAGCAGGACCTGTCGGTCCTGGAGGACTAGGCCGGTCCTGTCCGTTGGTCCTGTCCGTACCGCGGGTCGACTAGGGCCTGTCCGGTGGATCAGGCTGGGCTCGCGGCGTCATGCGACTCCGTCTCCTGCGTTGTCGTCAGTCGGCATGGCTCCGCCATGACTCCTTCCTCCGCCTTGGATCCGAAGCCGCATGACGCCGCTCACTGATCCAGCCTGATCCACCGGACAGGCCCTAGTCCTGTCCGTACCGCGGGTCGACCGACTCGGGGGAGAGGCCGAGCAGGTCCGCGACCTGCTCCACGACCACCTCGTGGACGAGCAGCGCCCGCTCGTCGCGGTTCTTGGTGCGGATCTCGACCGGCCGCCGGTAGACGACGATCCTCGCCGGGCGCCCCTTGTCGGCCGGGGCCGAGCTGCCCAGCGGCACGGTCTCGTCCGGCGACCCCGGTACCTCCAGCACCAGGAACTCCACCTCGGCCAGCTGGGGCCAGCGCCGCTCCAGCCGCTCCACCGAATCCTGTACGAGATCGCGGAAGGACTCCGCGCGGCTGGCGGAGAGCGGTACCTGAGGCGGTGCGACGGGCCCGCGCATTCCTCGGCCATGGCGGTCGCGGCGGCGCGGCCTGGGCTCGGTCGGGCGGGGCGGTACGGGACTGTCCATCACTGACGCAGCGTAGCTCTCCGGACCCCGCACGCATCGCGGCCGCGAGCCCGTCCCACGGCATGTCGTCACCCCGCCCGGCGACCTGGCGCCACCCGGGCGTGCGGCATGGTGCCCCTCCTGCGTGCGGTATGTCGCCGCCCGATCGCGCGGAGTGCTTCCGCCCCGCCCGGCGGCATGTCGTTTATTGAACATTCCAGCCAAGCTTGGGCTCGATTCCAAGCCTCCGCTCGATCACCGCTCTCGCCGCGATTGACGCGATTTGTGTCGAGCGATGACCGGATGACGCACCGCCGCCGGCCGTGCGCTTCTCCTCCCGTGCAGGTCAGGGCAGTTGCCCGAAAGGCGCCTGTGCCGGACCTCACAGCACGACACGGTGGAGTGACGTGGTGGAGAGTCGTCGCGGCCCGCTCAAGAGTGCGGTACCGTCCAACGTCGTGAGCCCTGTACGTCGCTGTTCGCGCACCGCGTGCGGCCGCCCTGCCGTCGCGACACTGACGTACGTCTATGCCGATTCGACCGCGGTCCTCGGCCCCCTCGCCACCTATGCCGAGCCCCACTGCTACGACCTGTGCGCCGAGCACAGTGAGCGCCTCACCGCGCCGCGCGGCTGGGAGGTCGTACGGCTCGCGGACGCCTCCGGCCCGAGCCGGCCCAGTGGCGACGATCTCGAAGCGCTGGCGAACGCGGTCCGGGAGGCGGCCCGCCCCCAGGAGCGGGCGGCCGGTGCGGGCGGCGGCCCCGGTGTCCGCAGGTCGGAGCCGATGGAGGTCGGACGCCGCGGCCATCTCCGCGTGCTGCGTTCCCCCGACTCCTGAGCCGCGTTCGGACGCCTCCGCATCCGTACGGCCCTCGGTCCGGAGGGGTTGCCTGCCGCCTCAGCTTCTGCGGGTAGTTTGAGGCGACCGCAGAAAATTCAGGAGGGTTGGGCCGTGGCTGCTTCTGCTGCTGCTGATCTGTCGCAGATCGTGAAGGCGTACGACGTCCGCGGGGTGGTGCCCGATCAGTGGGACGAGTCGCTCGCCGAGCTCTTCGGCGCCGCCTTCGTCCAGGTGACGGGCGCGGACGCGATCGTCATCGGCCATGACATGCGGCCGTCGTCGCCGGGGCTCTCCGAAGCCTTCGCCCGCGGCGCCGCGAACCGCGGCGCGGACGTCACCCTGATCGGGCTGTGCTCCACGGACCAGCTGTACTTCGCGTCGGGGCGATTCGGGCTGCCCGGCGCGATGTTCACGGCCTCGCACAATCCCGCCCAGTACAACGGCATCAAGCTCTGCCGGGCCGGCGCCGCACCGGTCGGCCAGGACTCGGGCCTCGGTGAGATCCGCGCGCTGGCCGAGAGCTGGCTCGTCGAGGGCGCCCCGGCCCCCGTACCGGCACCGGGTTCGGTCAGCAACCGCGACACCCTCACCGACTACGCGGCCCACCTGCTGTCCCTCGTGGACGTGGCGTCGATCCGCCCGCTGAAGGTCGTCGTGGACGCGGGCAACGGCATGGGCGGCCACACGGTCCCCACCGTGTTCGCCTCGCTGCCGGTCGAGCTCGTGCCGATGTATTTCGAGCTGGACGGCACGTTCCCGAACCACGAGGCCAACCCGCTGGACCCGAAGAACCTCGTGGACCTCCAGGCCCGGGTCCGTGCCGAGGGCGCGGACATCGGCCTCGCCTTCGACGGCGACGCCGACCGCTGCTTCGTCGTCGACGAGCGCGGAGAGGGTGTCTCCCCGTCGGCGATCACCGCACTGGTCGCCGCCCGCGAGCTGGCCAAGCACCCCGGCGGCACGGTCATCCACAACCTGATCACCTCGTGGTCCGTCCCCGAGGTCGTACGCGAGCAGGGCGGCAAGCCGGTCCGCACCCGTGTCGGCCACTCCTTCATCAAGGAGGAGATGGCCCGCACCGGCGCCATCTTCGGTGGCGAGCACTCGGCCCACTACTACTTCCGCGACTTCTGGAACGCCGATACGGGCATGCTCGCGGCCCTCCACGTCCTGGCCGCCCTCGGCAACCAGGACGGCCCCCTCTCCGAGCTGGTCGCCCGCTATGACCGCTACCGCGGCTCCGGCGAGATCAACTCCACGGTCGCCGACCAGACCGCACGGACCGTCGCGGTCCGCGAGGCCTTCGCGTCCCGGGACGGCGTCACGACCGACGAGCTCGACGGCCTCACGGTCGCCACCGACACCTGGTGGTTCAACCTCCGTCCGTCCAACACGGAGCCTCTCCTCCGCCTGAACGTGGAGGCTCGCGACGAAACGACGATGGCGGCCATCCGGGACGAGGTCCTGCAGCTGGTGCGGGGGGCCTGACAAGCCGTGGCGGCCCGGGGCGCGACCAACTGCCCCGGGCCGACTGTCCCGGACCAACTGCCCCGGACCAACTGCCCCGGGCCGACTGTCCCGGACCGACAGCCCCAGGCAGTCGGTCGCGCCACATGCCCGTGGGGCTCCCGCCACATGCCCCTGGGGATCCCGCCATGTGATCGTGGGGCTCCCGCCACGTGACCGCGCGACTGTGGGGACGCGAACGTGGGGACATGAACCCTCTCGTCCGGGTGGGGCGACCCGCAGCCGCCGCCGGAGGCATGGGCCGCCACGCCGAGCCGCGCAGGCCGCCCCCCAGCGGTAGGCTGACGTGGCCCAAACCGCATGTTCGAAGGGACACCCCCATGCCGCTCGAAGCCGGTCTCCTGGAGATCCTCGCCTGCCCGGCCTGCCACGCCCGACTGAGCGACCAGACGGCGACCGACACTCCCGAGCTGATCTGCACCGGCAAGGACTGCGGCCTGGCGTACCCCGTCCGGGATGACATCCCCGTCCTCCTCGTCGACGAGGCCCGCCGCCCCGCGTAACCCGTCCGCGTACCCCGCGCCCCGCGCACCCGCACGCGCACACGCACGTGTACGTCGACGATCGGAGGCCCACCCCATGCTCGACGAGTCACTCCTCGACGCTCCGGAAGCCCTGGCCCGCGCCGACCGCCGCGGTCTGCTCCGCGGCGCCGCGGAGGCCGGGGCGCGCGTACGCACCGCCGCCCGGCACGCCGCCGAGGCCGGGATCGCCGAGCTGAAGCCCGAGGGCCGCCCCCGCGCCGTCCTCATCGCGGGCCCCGGCACTGCCGCCATCGGAGTGGCGGACCTGCTCGCCGAGCTCACCGGCCCCACCGCCCCGGTCACCCGCCTGCACCCCACCGGTGTCGCCCCCGCCGCGGGGGCCCTGCGCTGGGCGCTCCCCGGCTGGGCGGGCTCCGTGGACCTCCTCCTCATCGCCACCACCGACGGTTCCGAGCCCGGCCTCGCGCTCCTCGCCGAGCAGGCCTACCGCCGTGGCTGCACCGTCGTCGCGGTCGCCCCGCAGCACTCCCCGCTCACCGAGGCCGTCGACAACATCCACGGCATCGTGGTGCCCATGGCGACCGCCCCGTACGAGCTGTACGAGGAGACGCAGGCGGCGGCGAGCCCCGGCGCGTTCTGGGCTCTGTTCACGCCGCTCCTCGCGCTCCTCGACCGCGTCGGTCTCATCTCCGCGCCCCCGGACGTCCTCCAGAGCGTCGCCGACCGCCTCGACCGCATCGCCGAACGCTGCGGCCCGGCCATCGCCACGTACAGCAACCCCGCCAAGACGCTCGCCGCCGAGCTGGCGGACACCCTCCCGATCATCTGGACGGAAGGCACGGCCGGTCCGGTCGGCCGCCGGTTCGCCGCCGTACTGGGCGAGCTCGCCGGCCTTCCCGCCCTCGCCGCCGAGCTCCCCGAGGCGCTGCCGGCCCACGGCGTCCTCCTCGCCGGCGACTTCGCGGCCGGCGCCGACCCGGAGGACTTCTTCCGGGACCGCGTGGAGGAGCAGCAGGCGCTGCGTGCGCGCGTCCTGCTGCTGCGGGACCGTACGGACGACGGCCTCACCGCCGCCCCCGCCGCACGTGAACTCGCGCTCAGCCATGACACCGCCATCAGCGAACTCGAGCCGGAGGAGGGCAGCGCCCTGGAGACGCTGGCGGAGCTGCTGGCGGTGACCGACTTCGCGGCCGGCTACCTGGCGTTGGCGACGAGCGGCCACGCGTAGCGAGTCACCGGAGACCCGCGGCGCGCCACTCCCACACCAGAACGTGTCCCGACGCACTGCACCGTGCCCCGACGCACCGCAGTAGCCGGCACCAACGCACCGCACCAATGCACCGCACCGACACGCCGTTCCGACACGCCGCACCGACACGCCGCACCGACACATCGCTCTGACACAGCGCGAAGGGACCCCATGGACCGCCTCTCCAACACCGTGCGCCCCTATGCCTGGGGCTCCACGACCCTCATCCCGGAGCTCCTCGGCACCGCCCCCACCGGCGAGCCGCAGGCCGAGATGTGGATGGGCGCCCACCCAGGTGCGCCTTCGCAGACCGACCGCGGCCCTCTGAACGACGTCATCGCCGCCGACCCCGTACGCGAGCTCGGCGCGGCATCCGCCGACAAGTTCGGCCCCCGCCTGCCATTCCTCCTCAAGCTGCTCGCCGCCGGCGCCCCCCTCTCCCTCCAGGTGCACCCGGACCTCGCCCAGGCCGAGGAGGGCTACGCCGCCGAGGAGCGCGCGGGCATCCCGATCGACGCGCCCCACCGCAACTACAAGGACGACAACCACAAGCCGGAACTGATCTGCGCCCTCACCCCCTTCGACGGACTGTGCGGCTTCCGCCCGCCCGTCGAGGCCGCGGATCTCATCGCGGGCCTGGACGTCGACTCCCTCAAGCCGTACGTCGACCTCCTCCACGCCCACCCCGAGGAGGCGGCCCTCCGCGAGGTTCTCACCGCCGTCCTCGCCGCCGACCCGGAGGAGATGGCCCACACCGTCACCGAGGCCGCCGCCGCCGCGGAACGCCTCGGCGGCCCGTACGCCCCGTACGCCACCCTCGCGCACCACTTCCCCGGTGACCCGGGCGTCATCGCCGCCATGCTGCTCAACCACGTACAGCTGCAGCCCGGCGAGGCCCTCTTCCTCGGCGCCGGCGTCCCGCACGCGTACATCAGCGGCCTCGGCGTCGAGATCATGGCCAACTCCGACAATGTGCTGCGCTGCGGACTGACCCCCAAGCACGTCGACGTCCCCGAACTCCTCCGGGTCGTCCGCTTCGAAGCGGGCGACCCGGGCGTGCTGCGCCCCGAGGCCTCCCTCTCCGGCGAGGAGGTCTACGACACCCCGATCGACGAGTTCCGGCTCTCCCGCTACGTCCTGTCGCCGCACGCCGCTCCCCGGGACGTGACTGCCGCGACCCCGCAGATCCTGCTGGCCACGGCGGGCCGGCCCACGGCGGGCGAGATCACCCTCGCCCCGGGGGAGTCGGTCTTCGTCCCGGCGGGCGAATCGGTCGAACTGTCCGGTACTGGCACGGTCTTCCGTGCCACAGTGGTGGCCTGACGCGCCGTCCACATCAGCTGCTGCAACAATGTCCCGCCGTGCCGAGGCCCTGCCTCGACGCGAGCAAGAACATCAGGAGCTTCGAGGAAGGACACCCTGCACCCATGAGCGCGTCAGGCGGAACCAAAGCGATCGTGGCGGCGCTCGCCGCGAACCTCGCGATCGCGGCAGCCAAGTTCGTGGCGTTCCTCTTCAGCGGCTCCTCGTCGATGCTCGCGGAGAGCGTCCATTCGGTCGCCGACTCCGGCAACCAGGGCCTGCTGCTCCTCGGCGGCAAGAAGGCCAAGCGCGAGGCGA
The DNA here is from genome assembly GCF_053611045.1 of Streptomyces sp. NPDC054841. Taxonomy (NCBI): domain Bacteria; kingdom Bacillati; phylum Actinomycetota; class Actinomycetes; order Kitasatosporales; family Streptomycetaceae; genus Streptomyces; species Streptomyces sp. NPDC054841. The sequence goes on from NZ_JBSGZO010000162.1 coordinate 16,019, forward strand.
CACCGGAGCACCCCTTCGGCTACGGGCGCGAGCGCTACATCTACGCCTTCCTCGTCTCGATCGTCCTCTTCTCGGTCGGCGGCATGTTCGCGATCTACGAGGGCTACGAGAAGATCAAGCACCCGCACGAGATCAGGGACTGGTACTGGCCCATCGGCGTTCTCGTCTTCGCGATCATCGCCGAGTCGTTCTCGTTCCGTACGGCCATCAAGGAGTCCAACCCCCTGCGCGGTCAGCGCTCCTGGAAGGAGTTCGTCCGCCACGCCAAGGCTCCTGAGCTGCCGGTCGTCCTCCTCGAGGACCTCGGCGCGCTCGTGGGTCTGATCCTCGCGCTCGGCGGTGTCGGGCTCGCCCTGCTCACCGGCAACGGCATCTGGGACGGCATCGGCACGCTCTGCATCGGCATTCTGCTGATCCTGATCGCGCTGGTGCTCGCGGCCGAGACCAAGTCCCTGCTCCTCGGCGAGGCGGCCGGCACGGAGGACGTCGAGAAGATCAAGGCGGCGATCGTCGACGGCACCACCGTCACCCGCATCATCCACATGCGTACGCTCCACCTCGGTCCGGAGGAGCTGCTGGTGGCCGCCAAGATCGCCGTGCGGCACGACAACACGGCCGCCGAGGTCGCGGCCGCCATCAACGCCGCCGAGGACCGGACCCGTTCCGCCCTGCCGATCGCCCGGGTCATCTACCTGGAACCGGACATCTACAGCGAGGAGGCCGCGGCGGCCGGTGTGAACCCGGCGAAGTCCCCGGGCGGCCCCGGCCCGGACCTCGGCCACTGACGTACGCGCGGAGACCCGTGGACACGGAGGCCCCCGGACCGAGCTGATCGGTCC
>NZ_JBSGZO010000163.1:0-16714 GCF_053611045.1 Streptomyces sp. NPDC054841
GTGGTGATCTCCCCCGACGGCACCTGGCTCGCCACCAGCAGCTGGGAGGAGGTGCGGATCTGGGACCGGGTCACGGGAAGGTGCACCGCCACCCTCACCGGCCACAGAGGCCGGGTCAGCTCGGTGATCTCCCCCGACGGCACCTGGCTCGCCACCGGCGGCAACGACAAGAAGGTGCGGATCTGGGACCGGGTCACGGGAAGGTGCACCGCCACCCTCACCGGCCACAGAGGCTGGGTGAATTCGGTGGTGATCTCCCCCGACGGCACCTGGCTCGCTAGCGGCGACGACAGGACCGTGCGGATCTGGGACGTGGGCACCAGGACATGCACCGCCATCCTCACCGGCCACATCGGCGGCCTTGCCGGCTCGGTGAGGGTGATGATCTCCCCCGACGGCACGTGGCTCGCTAGCAGGGACAACGGGACCGTGCGGATCTGGGACGTGGGCACCAGGACATGCACCGCCATCCTCACCGGCCACTCGGTCAGCTCGGTGGCGATCTCCCCCGACGGCACCTGGCTCGCCACCATCAGCGGCGACAAGACGGTGCGGATCTGGGATGCCGTTCGCGGGACCACAGAGACTCTCATGCGTACCGAAGGGGGCCTGAGCGGGTGCGCTTGGACGCCGGACAGCCGCAGCCTCGGGGTGGTGGGCGGCCGGGGCGTCTATCTATTCGAACTGCTCAGGGAAACACCCGGCTGATAGGGTCCTCTGGTTGTCCGATTGGCTCCCCCCGCCTTCTTCGCCCTGTCGGCCTTCGCGGGCGAGGGCGGGTTGGTCAGGCGCCGTCCGGGGGAAAAGGTCCCCGGAATTCGGGTGAGAGAACGAACTGCAGCAATTCCGCGTCAACAACGAAATTTGGTTGCACGAAGACCGGATCACCCGGCCGAGGGTCAACATCCTCAAGGGCAGCTGGCAGGTCGCGGACCCCCAGCACCCCCTCCGCCGGCAGCGGCCACCATCGCTCCGGATCCGGTACGAACACCAACCAACCACTCGTCCAACTTCCACCCCTGTGAGTCCCTTGAACTCGCTCAATCATCAGGGAAGCACAAGTGGGGGAAGACGGCCGGCCCTCGGGTGGTGAAGCGGATGCGGCCGCACAGGCAGCCGCCGGTACGTTCTCCGGCTGTTTCGGCTCCCTGGGCGTCGGCGAGGGTAGCGTTCATCAGGTGATCTCCCGGGCTCTATGGGCAAGTTGGGCCCATTAGTGTGCCATCCCGTCCATGATCGCCAGGAAGCTGTCGGCTGCTCTGGCGTGTCCCCGGCCGCGTGCGCCGATTGCGGAGGAGCACGGGCCGGGCGACAAGGGTCCGTCCGGCTCAGGGGCATCCGAGGGCGCGGAAGGCCCACCCAGCCTCGCGCCAGGTGTCGACATTGAGGGTGCCGCGGCCGTCGATGACGCGTGGGGTGGCGGTTCGGGCGGCGAGGCTCAACTGGCCGCCGCTCATCATGGCGTCGAAGAGTCCACGGCTGAGATGCGGTCCCGGAGCTTCGGGTCGGTGATCTCGTCGACGTTACGCCAGGCCGCGCCGGAGACCTCCTCGGTCTGCAGTTCGCCGATGTCGGCGGTGGTGCGGAAGAGGAACCGGAAGTCGAAGTGCTGGTGGGCGGGCTCGTTCTTGGCGGGGTTGGCGTCGATGGGGTGGATGTCGATGTGGAGTGGGGTCTCGCCGTGCGGGGTGACCACGTTCGGCGGGATGCCGGTCTCCTCGGCGAGTTCACGGCCAGCAGCCTGCAGGAGCGTGTTGTCCGAGGGCTCCAGATGGCCACCGGGCAAGAGCCACTTCTGAGTCGCGTTGTGAAGAATGTGCAGGACTCGGCCCTCGGGGCCGACGAGGATCGCGCCGGCGGTGACGTGGCCGGGCAGGGTCGTGCGGCTGGTGAGGTCGTCGCCGTCGGCGAGCAGGCCGAGGACGACGCCGAGCTCGCGCTTGTCCTCGGGGTGCTGATCGAGGTAGGCGGCGATGGTGGTGCGGATGTGGTCGGCTGTGATGGGCATGTTGATCACCTGTTGAAGTAGGAGAGCCAGGTTGCCGCGATGGCTTCGCGGTCGGGTGCGGGGACCTCATGGATGCCTGGGGCGAGGTCTTCGCGGGTGAGCATCCTGATCGCGGCGAGGATCTCGGCCTGGACCAGGAAGATGAACGGCCCAACGCTGGCGCCGTGGATGAAGTTGACGGCGTTGCCGTCATTCGCCAGATAGAAGTAGTGGCCGGTGGTCCGGTAGCGGGTGACGTGGTCGCCGACGATCGTGCGGGTGTAGACGTCCGGGAGTCCGGCGAGGTCGAGTTCGTCCTCGCTGGAGGTGACAGTGGCGACGTAGGCACCGTTGCGCAGGTGGGAGAAGTCCTCGCCGCGCAGCGATATCGCGCCGGTCGCGCAGAGCACGAGACCGGCGCCGGTCAGGGCGGTCTCGCGGTCGCGGGCGACGGTGAAGCCCTGGGACAGGGCCTGGGTGCGGCGGACGGGGTCGATGTCGAAGACGGTGACCTGCACTCCCTTGGCCTGCAGGAGTCGGGCGATGGAGGAGCCGAGCTTGCCGAAGCCGATCACCAGGGCTGGGCGGCCGTGGAGGATGTCGCCGCGTCCGCGCATGACGGCCTCGGTGGAGAAGACCACGGACTGGCCGACGAGGAAGTCCTCGGGGTCCTTCAACAGGGACCGGGCGACGGAGACGACGGGACAGGGCAGCTTGTCGAGGTCCGCGTAGCGGCGGTGCCCGTTCTCGGTGTCCTCGATCACCCCGGCGATCCGTCCGGTGAACCGGCTGTAGACCTCGGCGAGGGTGGGGGCGAAGTAGCCGCCGACGTCCAGCAGGCAGATCGTCTCGCCCGCGGCCCTGGACTCGAGGTAGTCCAAGGCGTCATCGGCCTCGGTGAACAGATCGCGGGTGAGGGTGTCGACGGGAACGGTCTGCTCGACCTCGCGCTTCGCGGCCGGGTGAATGGACTTCGGCTTGGGCAGCACCGCGGTGAGGCGGGTCATCGCGGCGACGGCCTGGACGAACGCAGGCCGCTCCGGCAGCAGGTGCGTAATCAGGAACGACGCGGCCTGCTCATCCGGGGCGAACTGGGCGGCGATCCGGGCGAAGTAGGCGTCCAGCCGGGCGCGTTCGAAGGTTTCCATGGCAGTTCCCTCTCATCCATTCCGTCCGGGGCCGTGCGGGAAGTTCCAGGAGGTCAGCGAGTGCGGGCGCGTCCGAACAGCAGCCGGTCGGCGGCGAGCGCGGCATCCAGGTAGCCGTCGAGGCGGGTGGCGTCGGCGGTCTGCGGGAGCGGGTCGAGGCCAAGCAGGAGAATCGCCTCGCCGTTGCGGGCGACCAGCTCGGTCCAGGACCTGCGGCTGGGCAGCCGCAGCCTTCGGGAGGCGCCGGGGAAGTGCACCAGCACCTGGTCGCCGACGATCTGCAGGCACCGGTCGAGCTCCGGGACGACCTCCCGGGGGCCGGCCAGGGAGCCGAGGCTGTCCGACAGCCTCCGCAGCCGGGTCTCGACGGTGTCGGGGCCGGTCGGGGCCGGGGTGTGGGTAATCAGGATGTGCGCGACCTCGCGGCCGTCCGGGCCGGTGCCCGGCCAGGTCCAGGACGCGAGCGACACCAGCAGCCGCAGCTCCGGGCTCGGTGGAGTGAGGATGACGGTCATGACGCCGCCCCTCTCGTGGCCTTGAAGTAGGACCAGACGATCTTCCCGAACGGAGTGTCCGTGTCCTGGACCCCCCAGCCATCGGCGAGCATGCCCACCAGTGTCAGGCCGCGTCCGGACAGGTCCGTGTCGGCGGCCTGACGGGCCTGGGGATGCTGGCGGCGACTGTCGTGCACTTCCAGGCGTACGACTTCCTCATCTGCATCCAGCTTGACCAGGAAGCCGTGGTCGGCGACGGTGCCGTGGACCAGCGCGTTCGTCGCGAGCTCGGAAACGCAGAGCCGGATGTCCTCGGACCGGTCCTGAAAGCCCCAGCCGGCCAGGGCATCCGTAGTGAACTCCCGTGCCTGGCCGATGGATTCGGGCCGCGCGTCGAAAAACCGCTGTGTCGTCTCGGTCATCGTGGCCCTCATGACTCGGTGTCCAGGACGCGGGTGGTTCCCCGAATTCGCCGGTGAACGGGACCGCTGCGGGAGAACGCAGGACGCGCCGGGCGGGGGCCGCGGACCAGCAGCAGCCGGGAGCCCGCCGTCTCGATCCGGCGTCCGCGTTCAGCGGCTATGGCCTTCGGCCCCAGGTGCGACATGGCCGGGGCGATCACGCCATAGACGTCCGGCAGGGCCAGCACGTCCAGCAGTCCGGTGAACGCCGCGGAGTCGGGCCCGGAGCTCACGTCGCGGTCGGTGAAGACACCGGACAGCTGCAGCTCGTGGCCGCGGCAGTACTCGGCGAGCGAGGCCGCCAGTGCCGCCTGCCGGGCCGCGGGCACCTTCACCAGCCGCAGGAAGCCGTAAACGACCGGACCGCTGACCTGGCGGTGCTCCGTGAGGGGTTCCATGCTGATGACCGTCCAAAAGGCTCGACAAGTGGTGACCCCTTGAGCGTGGCCGCCGCCCCAGTCCCGGCCAATCACCGCCTGTCCTACTTCCGTTCCACTTCCGTCCCGCCGACTGCACGGACCGTGCTTCGATGACCGATGGAAGGGAGCGACGCGTGGCGACCGTGCACCACTGGACCGGGCTGGAGGCCAAGGCCCTGCGGCTCGCCCTGCGACTGAGCGTGCGGGCCTTCGCCCAGCAACTCGGCCTGGCCGTCGCGACCGTCTCCAAGTGGGAGTCCAAGCTCGCCGCCACCGAGCCCAGACCCGACACCCAGGCCATCCTCGACACCGCGCTCGGCCGCGCGGACGCCGCCGTCCACCTGCGGTTCGAAACGCTGCTGTCCGAGATGACCAGCGCCACGACCACCGCCCGGCGCCGCGTCACCGCCTCCGGCCCCCGGGCCTGGGAATACGAGTCCTGGGCCGACGACCTGGACCGCGTCGTCGTCGCCCTGTCTCGGCAGAACTTCACCTTCGCCGACAGCCTCCTGACGCGGTGGCTGAGCCGGTTCAAGGCCCCCGAGCTGGACGAGAAGGGCCTGTATCTCTTCGCCCGCTCCACCTCCCTGCTCGGCGACCTCAAGCGCGACCAGGGCGTTGTCCTAGGCCCGCTCTCGGCCCAGCACTCCTATGCCGGCGCCCGATCCGTCTTCACCCAGCTCGACATCCCCCGACGCGTCGCCCAGCTCGACCTGTCGCTCGCGGTCGTCACCGAGATGTCCGGAAAGCTGGAGATCGCCGCCCACCACTACGAGACCCTCGCCGTCGACGACCGGCTCTCCCGCCGCGACCGCGCAAGGGCCCGACTGTGGGTGGGAACCGCCCTGAGCAAGGACGGCAACCACGACTATGCGACCCGCGTCATGACCGCGGCGACCCGCGACTTCGAAGACCTCACCGAACCCGACGACTGGTCGGTGGCCCACCAGAAACTCGCCCTCGCCCGCCGCGGCGCCGGCGACCTCACCCAGGCCCTGCACTTCATCGACATCGCCCGCAACAGCGGGACCACCGAATCACCGATGCAACGCGTGCGACTGGACACCGCTCATGGCCACATCCTGCTCTCCGACGCAGCGACCCGCGATGATGGATACCTCGTCCTCGACCAGGCCGCCAGGACCGCCGCGCAGTACGGACTCGTGCACCAACTGCGCAGTATCGAGGGCATCAAGGCCATGAGCGAGGGGCCGACCGGCCCCCGGCAACGGTGACCAGGGAGAACACGCGTGAGCGACAACCAGCAGGCCATCACCGAAGACCAGTGGCGCCAGGCCAAGCTGATCTGGGACTACCACCAGATGCAGCACGAACTACGGCCCGTCAACGCCGCGATCGGCCTGGGCAGCCACGACCTCGGCGTCGCCGCCCATTCCGCGGACCTGTATCGCTCCGGGCTCTTCCCGACCCTGGTCTTCACCGGCGGCAACAGCCCCACCACGGCCAAGGTCTTCCCCCGCGGTGAGGCCGTCCACTTCCGCGAGCACGCCATCGACCTCGGCGTCCCCGCCGAGGCGATCCTGCTGGAGCCCAACGCGAGCAACACCGGGCAGAACATCACCCTGGCCCGCGAGGTCCTCGCCGCCGCCGGCATCCATCCCAGGACGGTACTGCTGGTATCCAAGCCCTATATGGAAAGGCGATCGTTCGCGACCGCCCGCAAGCTGTGGCCCGACGTCGAGATCCTCTGCGCGTCGGAGCCGCTGGAGTTCGACGACTACTTGAAGTCCATCGGCGACGAGAAGCTCGTCCTGGACATGCTCGTCGGCGACCTCCAGCGGGTCATCGAGTATCCGAAGCTCGGATTCGCCATCGAGCAGGAGGTCCCGGAGGACGTGCATGCCGCGTACGAATCCCTCATCCGCGACGGCTTCACCAGCCGACTCATCGCATCGTGACCTGCCCGAGCCGGGCGGGCTGTGCGCGATCCACCAGCCCAACCTGTTCCCGAGGCTGACCACGCTGGCCAAGCTGTTCGCGGCGGACTACTGGATCGTCCTGGACGACGTGCAGTTCACCCGCCGCGACTACCAGCACCGAGCCCGCCTCGCGCCCCTCAACGACCCGGACCGCCACCAGTGGCTCACCATCCCCACCCACCTGCCCCAGGGCCGTCCGACCCTCATCAGGGACGCTGTGATCGCCGAGCCGGACACGGCCCGCCGCCGGACCGCGGGGATGCTGCAGCAGCGCTATGGCGCCAGCCCGCACTGGCCTGTCCTCGTCCAGGCCCTGGGACCGGTGCTGGACACCTTCGCCACCGGCCGGACCGCGGCGGTCGCCGAGACTTCCACTCGCGTCCTGCTGGACCTGCTCGGCTGGAAGGGCAAGATCCTCACCAGCAGCCGACTGCCTTCCCGGCCGGGCCGATCCCAGCGGCTCGCGGACTTGGCCGCCGTGACCGGGGCCCACGCGTATCTGTGCGGGACCGGCGGCATGGCCTATCTCGATGAGGCCCTGTTCGCCGCCCGGAACATCGCCGTGACTCCGTTCCGGCCGCCGATGATCAATATCTGGTCCTCCGGTCGCCGGCTCAGTGCCCTGTGGGCCCTCGCGACCCTCGGCCCGGACGCCGTGGCCGACCGCCTCCGTGCCCTCGCCGGCGACCACACAGTCCTGCGGTCCGCCGCCTGACCGCGGCCGCCCCTATCGAGGAGGGGGACGTACCAGCGAACGTCCCCAGTCGCGTACGACTTTGTCGTGCACCATCGCGTACTCCCCAAAGTGCTCAGCCGCTTGCCCGTTGGCGGCCGGAGCTCGGCGTCGCTGCGTGACGGCCTGGGCCTTCAGCCAGCGGGTGGGCGGATCGGGACGACATTTCCAGGGTCGGGTTGATCCTCACCGGCGGGCTTGCGGAGGATGAGGACGGCAGCAGCGAGGGCCATCTGCTCGGCTCTATGCCGGGACTTGGCCTCGGCCGTCCGGGAGTCCTTGAGCGCTTGCTTCAGGCGGACTACCTCTTTGCGAAGACGGGCTTCGACTTCCGGCGTCTGGTGCGTTTCTGCGCGAACTCGCGCGTAGAACTCCTCCTTGAGGTCGGCGTGGCGCTTCTGCAGGGCCATGCGGTGAACACCGGCCTCCGCGGCGAGCGCGACCGCCGTGAGGCTGCCGTTGGAGCAGGTGGGTTGGCCGGCCAGGAGCCGGTCCATGGCCTCGCGGATACGGGCGCGTTCATCCATGTGCTGCTGGGTCATGCGATGGCCTCCTCGGCGAACTGGGCGGCGGAGTCGTGGGCGTCGGCGAGACCTAGGAAGCGGTCGGCCGTCAGGCGGAGCCGATCACCCAGAGGCTGAGGCAGAAGGGCTGCCTTCGTCTCGAGCCGATCAGCGTGCTCTCTGGCCGCCCGCGCGTGGCTGTCGGTGCGGACCGCGTTGCCGCAGCCGAGCTGGCAGGCGAACTGGTTGGGTGCCGTCGCCCCGGGATCCGGACCGCATAGGGCCGTGTCGCGCTTGAAGGCGCGATGAGGAAGGAGTCCGGGTTGTCGAAGAGTACGAGGCCGTCGCGCGCGAGGAACTTGGCCGCGGCCTTCGGGGTGGTCAGGGCACCTTCGAAGGCGGGTATCGAGGTTGCTCCGATGAGAGCCCGTCGAGCGGCGGGACCCACCACGGCCCGCAGCCGTGCGATCGTCCGCCTGCCGCGCAGCAAGCTCCACATCCGCCGAGAACGAGGATGGGATCTGTGCGGATTTACCCGGTTCCCTAAGTGAGGCCCATCACAGTCGAATTGCGCCCGCTCCGGAGATGAGCGAGGGAGTCGGGCGCCCTTAATGCGTGTGGCCAGTAAGCCTTTTAGGGATGACCCTATTACCAAAACCCACCCCCCTCTTGAACGTACATTTGAGGGAATTCAAGCTGAAAAGAAAAATCCGATACCGTCTCTGCACATGGGACTCGAAACGCATTTCACGACCATGTCCAGCCCGGTCCTCGCATTGCTGACGGTGCTGTTCGCCGCAGCACTGGCGCACCCTGATCCGCAGGTGAGGGCACGGGCGGAGCGGATCCTGGGGATGATTTTCGGGGCACGGTAGAGCGCACAATCACCAGCCTATACAAAGTGTCATCACTGGACTTCATGCGCTGCCAGGGAGCCGCGCCTCCGTTCACGCGCACACGACGAAGCCCCCGGAATCGAAGGAATGATTCCGGGGGCTTCATGCCGTAAGGCGGCTGGGTCAGCTCTCGGTGGAGCCATCGTCGGTGGAGTTGTCCGTGCGCCGACGGCGGGTCATGACGAGGGCGCCTCCGCCGGCGGCGATCAGGACTCCGGCGCCGCCGATCAGCCACGGGGTGGCGTCGGCACCGGTGTGCGCGAGCGAGCCCGCGGGGGCAGGCGCCGCGGTGCTCGACGCGGTCTCGTCGGCGGTCGGGGTACCCGAGGCGGACGGAGCCGGGACATCCTCGTCCTCGCCGGGCTGGCCCGGGGAGGGCTTGTCGCTCGGCCTCTCGGTGGGCTTGCCGGTCGGCTTCTCCGTGGGCGGCGGGGTGGTGGCGGTCTTGGCGTTGGTGACGGTCACGGTCACGGGATCGCCCGGCTTGGCCTTGAACTCCTTCGAGAGCTTGTAGATGTCGTAGCCGGCGGGTGCCTTCACCTGCTTGACCCAGAAGTCGCTGCCCGTGCGGGAGTTGATGGGTAGCTTGCCGCTGGCCGTGCCGTCGGAGCCGGTGGTCAACGTCAGGATGGTCTTGTCGCCGCTGCCGATGTTGACCGCGGAGCCGGCCAGCAGCTTGCCGGTCTTGTCGTCCTTGGCCTTCAGGAGAACCTTGGCGGCCTTGAACGGGTCGACGATCGTCAGCCGAGTATTCGTGCCCGGGGTGACGATGACGTCTTGGTCGGCGACGACCTCGTGGAGCGGGCTGCCTGAAGCCGTCTCCTTGAGCCGGTAGACGCCCGGCTCAAGGTCGGGGAAGGTCAGCTTCCCCTGTGCGTCGGTCTTCCCGCGTCCGGCTTCCTGGCCGGCGGAGTCGAGCAGCAGGAACACGGCGCCGGGGAGCACATCCCCGGCCGTGTCCTTCGCGGTGATCTCGACGCTGCCCGCGTCCGGGGCCGGTGTCTCGGCGTGGGTGGCAGGGGCTGAGGGGGTCGGTTCGGAGGGCTGGGCGCTCGCGGCCGGCGCCCAGGCGAGGGTGCCGGCCGCCGCGACGGCGACAGCGGCGGATCGGACGAGACGTGCATGCACGAGGTAGAGGACTCCTTGATGAGTAGGGGGAAGGTCAGCGAGTGCGGCCGACGGCGTGCGTCGCGGGCGGTAGAGCGGGCGTCGGATAGCTGGGCGGCTGCTTGGCTGCAGCTGGTGCGACGTAGAGGTGACGGCGGGTGTGGAAGGGAACGTCTTGTACGGCGCGGTGCAGCGGTTCGGTGGAGATCAGCGAGGCGGTGAAGGCCGCGGCGAGTGTGGTGGGCGCGCCGGAGGAGAAGCGTGCCTGCCAGTGCGGCTCGCTCGGGTATCCGGCCCAGGCCCGCCAGGTCGGACCGTCGGAATGGGTGGTGGCGTACCGGTGGCGCAGACTGCCGAGGCCCTCTGGTGCGAGGAAGGTCTGTGTGCCGTCCGTTTTGATGCTGTGGCTCCAGCCGCGGGCGAGGAGGGGCGTGTACACCTCGTGCGGCACCGTCGCGTCCTCGAACAGGCGGTCCTGGTCGCTGTAGCGGTCTTCGAGGTAGAGGTCGAGCAACTCGGCGTGGACGTCGCGCAAGAGCTCAGCGGGAGTGGTGGCGTCGAAGGTGATGCGCCAAGCCGTCTCGCCGAACTGGGCGCGGTTCGCACCTATGGTCCACGCCCCCTTCCCCCGTGTGTCGGGCTCGGGGAGGAAGCGGGTCCACAGCCGAAGGCACGGGCTCGTGGCGTAGGCCGCTCCTTGGCCGGGCTGGTGCAACGTCCAGTCCTGGTCGAACGGGAAGGGTCAGATCGTCAGAAGGTCCCATGTGGCCGGGACCGGCGAGGTGACGCGGGAGAACCCTCACGGCGTGGGCAGGGTCGAGGTCCTTGAAGGGGTCGGGGAGCGGGTCGGGCAACACGAGGAGGGGCTCCTGCCGGGAAGGCTGCGCGGAACTGCGGTGCGCGGGATCGGTACGAGGGCTCAGCGGGTGCGGGCCCCGGCGGGGGCGGCCGGCGGGACGGGAGTGCTGCGCGGTGTACGGCCAGCCGTACGCCTGGGCGCGGACGCGGCCCAGGCGCCGGGGAACCAGACGGCGGTGTACTGCTCGATGGCGTCGCGCAGCCCGGTGGCGACGGCCCCGTCCCACGGGGGTCGGCCGGGGCGGTGGTACTTGTCGAAGGTGCCGTACTGCTTGGTGTTCGGCCGAGTGTTGGTCGCTTCGTCGCGGCGGTGGAAGGTCCCGTGGCCCACGAAGCTGAGCGCCACCGCGTCAATCTCGCCGCGGTCCGGGTGGACGACCGCCACACGCAGCCCGCCGTAGGTGTCCGCGTGGATGGTGCCGGCGAAATCGATCCGCAGCCGCAACGGTGCGCCGGGAACGGGGACGGCGAAGTAGGTGTTGCCCACGACGGCGTGGTCGTGGAAGGGGAGGCACAGCTCGGCGAAGAACTCGGGGGCCTGCAGGGACAAGAGGGGTCTCCGGTCGGGGTCGGGCTGGTCCTACCGGCGTGGGCCGGGCAGGGCCGGTCGGCTGGTGGTGCTCCAGCGCGGGACGCTGGCCGCGGGGAGCGCGGCCGGGCGGCGGGACGCGACGGCCCGCTGCACGTCGAGCGGGGTGGGGGCCGGCGGTCCGGGCGGAAGGATCGGGGTGAGCTGGGCCATGCCCTTGATGTAGCTGAAGGTCTCCTCGCGCCACCGGGGCAGCGGAGCCGGGTCTGCGACGCACTCGGTGACGGCGCTGAGCAGGGCGACGGGGGTGTCGGTACTGGCCGTGGCGTACCAGACGGGCCGGTCGATGGACTTGCCCGCCCACAGCTGCCAGCGGGCGTCCCGAGTCGTCAGTTCCGCTTCCGGATCGAGGTCCCCGGTGGTGAACTCCATGCCGGCGAGCCCGTCCGGGGCCCGGACCGCGAAGACGCCCCAGCGCGGGCGGTCGATCTCCCAGCCCTGTTTCAGGAGCGGGACGACGGCGAGAAAGGGATCGTGCTCGTCGATCCCGGAGACCGGCCGGGCGAGGTAGGCGTCCGGCCCCTGCTCGTACGCCGTGGCGAGGACGGTGGTGAACGCCTGGACGAACTCGGTGGGACGCGGTCGTTGAAACAGACGCCCCACGTCGGCGGGCCGAACGAGTCCTTGTAGGCGTTGATGCGCCACAGCCCGTCGTCCTCGCCCTCGGGCAGGTAGCCCAGGCGCACGCGCCGGTCGGGAGCGCTCAGGTACACGTTGGAGTCCTCGTCGTACCGGAGGTCCCAACCGAGGTCGAGCAGCGGGGCGAGAGCGGGGTCACCGGTCCCGGTGGTGGACGCGAGATGGCGCGGTGAGACGTAGACGTCGCCGTCGATGTCGCGCAGCGGATCGGACGGGTGGCTCATCGGTCCGCCCTCGTGGCGACGGTGATCTCCTCGGCGGCGGTGTCGAGGCGTTCGGTGACTTCGGCGGTGGTGCGGCCGGTGACGATGTAGAAGCCGGCCCGGGCGGTGAACAGGTCGCCGTCGGGCGGCAGGAGAAGCTGCTCGCCGATCTCGCGGATCCACTGGATCTGCCGCAGCCAGGGGGTGTGGGCGGCGAACGGCTGGTTGATGTGCCGTGCGGTGAGGGTGCCGGAGGCGGCCGGGTAGAGCATGCGGATGCCCGCGGCCCCGCTGCGGGTCGGGGTGAGGTCCGGCGCTCGGCCGCAGACGAGGTCGGCGGCGGCCTTCGGCAGGTCGATGCCGGTGGCGAGGCGGACGAGGTAGCCGATCATGTCGCCGCCGATGCGTGCGTTGACCTCGATCAGCCGGGGCCGGCCGTCCACGAGACGCATCTCGACGTGCTGCACGCCGTCGGTGATCCCCAGGGCCTTGACCGCAGCAGCGGCTGCCGGGGCGACCTGGGCCAGGAGCGAGTCGGTGGCATCGACGGTGTGGCCGGTCTCGTCGAAGTACGGTGCGGGGCCCAGGTGCTTGCGGGTCACGGCGACCGCTGTGGTCGCGCCGCGATGGGTGACGCACTCGACGGAGACTTCCGGCCCGTCGAGGTACTCCTCGACCAGGACGCCGGTGTCCTCGCGGCTGCGGCTCGCACCTGAGGAGGCGAATGCGAAGGCCCCAGGCAGTTCTTCGGGCTGGTCGACGCGGATCACGCCGATGCTGCCGGCGGACGCGGCGGGCTTGATGACGGCGGGGTAGCCCAAGGTCATCGTCGCCAGTCCGGCCTCCAGCAGGGTCCGCGCCTTCATCGAGGCGGCCGACGGCACTCCGTGGCGGGCGAAGAGGGTGCGGGCGGTGGCCTTGTTGCGGCAGGCCCGCATCACCTCGACGGACGTCGAGGACAGACCGAGCGCGCGAGCAAGGCGGGCTGTGGGGACGAGGTGCCACTCGTCCCAGGTGACCACGCCGGCGAGGTCGTGGCGCTCGGCCAGGGCCCGGCCGGCGGCGAGCAGTGCGGTGGGGTCGGTCAGGTCGACTACGGCGTGGTCGACGATGAACGGCTTCTCCCACGACGGCTCGGCGCCGGTGAGCAGGACGACGTCGTACGCGGCGGCCACCTGCTCAAGGAGGTAGCCGCGATAGGTCTCGTCGCCGGGAGAAACGACGAGCACGAGGGGACGTGCGGACAAGAAGGGGTTCTCCGTATCGGTGGACGGCAGGACGGGAGAAGAGAGAGGGGTGTCTCAGGCGGCGCGGCGGCGGCGCAGCTCGAACACGCTGGCCCAGTGGGGGTGGTCGTCGATCAGGCGACGGGCGTAGAGGGCGGTGAAGTTGTTGTTCAGCCCGGCGACGCCGTACGGGAGTTGGCGGCGCCGGTCTTCGAAGAGGTCCTTCAAGCTGACCCGTGTGGCGCCGGCGGCCAGGCGGCGGGCGGCCATGCGTTCCAGAGCGCGGTAGACGTGCGGGTTGTGCGCGTCGAAGGCATGGAACTGTTCAGTGATGGTGCGACCGCTCGCGCGGTTCGTCCCGAGGACGGCGGTGGGCATGAGGTTCTCCACAGGCTGGGGGCGCAGCAGGGTCAGGTGTGCAGGGCGGGATCGGTGCGCAGGCGGGCGAAGGCGCAGAACAGGCCGAGGGCCTGCAGGGCGGCGCACGCGGTGATGACGTGTCCCAGCGCGTCGGGCGGGGTGAGCGCGGTGAGCACGCCGGCGACGGGGAAGGGCAGCAGGAGGATGAGGATGGTCGCCGACAGGGTGCTGCCGAACTTCTCCGGGGGGATCAGGCGGGAGCGCAGGGTGCGCAGCACGACCGTCATGCCGCCCTCGGCCGCCATGAGGACCGCGACAAGGACCAGGTAGGACAGGTAGTCGGGGGCCTGGGCTGCGGCGAGACAGGCGAGCGAGGCGAGGGCCGCGCAGGCGGCGCCGACCGGCCAAAGGCCCAGACGGTCGAGCGCGAACCGGCAGAGCGTGACGCTGAGGAGCGTCGCTCCGGCGGCTGCGGACCAGACCAGGCCGACGGCAATGGTGGACTGCCCGAAGTGCTGGACGACCATCACGGGACCGGCCGCTTGGAGCAGCCCGATGGCCAGGTTGGACAGGGTCAGCCCGGTCACGAGCCAGCCGAGCGCGGGAAGAGAGCGGATGGTGCGCCACCCGGTGAGGAGTCCGGCGCTGGACCTCCCCTTCGGCGCGCGGGCCGGGGCGACGGGCGAGGGGGGTGTGCGCAGGGCGAGCAGCGCGGCGAGAAGCGAGAGCACGGTGATCACCGCGAGCATCGACGTCGGCCCGGCGAGCAGGAGTACCCCGGCGAGCGCCGGGCCGGCCAGGGTCGCGGTCTGGTCAATGCCGAGCAGGACGGCCTGGACGCGGTGGGCCTGCGCCCCCGCTCGGCGGCCGGCGGCGGCACCCGCGGTCTCGACCGCGATGTAGCTGAACTCGGTGAGCACGCCGGTGGTCGCCGCGAGGACCATCACGGTCGCGGTCGCGACGGTGCCGGTCGGGTGGAGGTGGAGCAGGGCTGCGCCGGCGGCGAGGGCCAGCGCGCGTCCCAGGGAGGCGAGGTGGAAGACGACGGCCGCCCCGCGCCGGTCGACGATCGATCCAGCCCACCCGAACGCCGCCAGACGCGGGATCCATTCCAGGGCGAAAGCGGCGCCCGTCAGCGCGGCGGAGCGCGTGGTGGCCAGGACCAGCAGCGGGATGCCGTAGGTGGACATCGCGAACGCGAGAGCGTCCGCCGTGCGCGGCAGGTAGATGCTGCGCATCAGCCCGGCGGCGTGGCGTGCATGCCGGGGTGTAACTGCTCCGCTCACGCGACCGGCTCGGGCTCGAGCACCCGGGTGACCTGGGGGTTGCCGGCCAGCCACTGGATCAGGAGAGCGCGGGGACGGGCAAGGTCCGCCTCGGCCTCGGCGCTGGGCAGGTGCGCGGCGGACGGCCACGACAGGCCGTTGGCGCGCTCGGCCGCGAGCGAGGGCGCCAGGAGGTCGAACACGTGGCGGATGCGACTGCTGAACTCGCAGACCGGTGCCGGGTAGGCGTGGCGTCGGGCCCAGCGCGCAGCCGCGTCGTACAGGTCGGCCAACTCCGCTCCACAAGCGGTGAGTTCCAGGCCGGCGCCGGGTGCGGTCCGGACGAGACCGTGGGCACGGGCCGCTTCGGCAGCGCGGCGCAGGTGATGCGAGGAGAGGTCGGGGAGGGTGGCGGCCAGTCGGCGTGGCGGTATCGCTCCGTTGTCGTCGATCTCGGTGACCAGTCGGATCAAGGAGCGCGACGCCAGCAGCTCGACCGCGTTGCGTACTTCGGCCGTGGTGAAGGGGGTGGTCATCGGCGCGGACCTCCCGCCTGGATGACCGCCTTCGGGCGGGCGGTCGTGGCGTGCGAGAAGAGATCGCGGTTGTGCCACGCCGGAGAGGACTCCCCCGTCCGGGCCTGCGGGAGGGCTGCGGGGGCCGGCCGGGACTGGCTGCTGACCCACGGCCTCGGCGCGGGCTTCGCCTGCGGGTGCCCCCAGACCGGGTGTTGGCCCGCCTGGTTGAGGGGCTGCCCGGCGGACCACGCGGACAGAGCGCCGAGAACGGGGCTCAGCCCGTCGCCCGCCGCGGACAGCCGGTAGGGCCGGCCGATGCCCTCGGTGTCGACCAGGCCGTCGGCGACGAGCTGCCGCAGCGGCGGGTACACGTTGGTCCAGTCGCTGCTGGGCATCACGATCCGGGCCAGGGCCCGCCCGCTGACCTCGCCACGGGACTTGAGCACCCACAGGATGGCGGCGGCGTGCCGCCGGGTGAGCAGGGTGAGGCTGTCCTCGATCTGCTCGATCGCGGGCAGCGGTCGGTCCGCGGTCTCCAGATGCACCTCGGCCCAGGTGACGATCATCGGCAGCACCGGCAGCAGGGCGACACCACGCTCGGTGTGCCCGTAGGTCACATGGCGTGCGGTGTGTTCGGTGCGCTCGACAAGGCCCGCGTCGCACAGCGCCTTGAGCTTGGGGTGGAGCTGGCCATTCTGCAGCCAGGACACCTTGGCCGCCAGCTCGCTGTAACGCAGCGGCGGGCCGGAGAGTGCCAGCAGAATCCGGACGTTCCAGCGCGGGGTGATCATGGCGAGGGCCTCGCTGACCCGGGCGATGTCGGCGTCGGTGTCGGGAGGCAGAGCGGTGATGGCCAAGGGAGAAACTCCTGGGTGAGTAAGGGAAATCGCCTGCGGATCAGCGGCTGGGGGCCGTGCTCTGGGCCGGAAGGGGCGGAGCCGGAACGGGCGGCGAGGGTGCCGGCGGGGACGGCGCTGGGGCCGGGACGCGGGCCAGGCTCTGCAGAACGGCGGCGACCGACTTGGCCTGGACGTCGCGGACTGCGACCGCCTCAGCGAGCCGGCGGGAGCCGTCGAGGAGATGGGAGACCTCGTGCCGGCCGATCTGCCGCTCGGGGTGGACGAGCCGTGCGAGGCGGTCGCGGTGGACGTCGATGCTGCGCTCGGCGACGGCGAGTTCGTCGTGCATGCCGAGCAGGGCGGAGAGCATGCCGGGCGGCTGGCCCTGGGCGTGGGCTTCGAGGTCGGCGAGCGGCGCGCCGTACAAGTCCTCGATCCGTCCGGCTATCTCGGTGGACGTGAGGTGGGACAAGCGGGGGCTTTCACGGTCGGCGGGCCCGGGCCGCCCCGGCACGCTGAGGTGCCGGGG
>NZ_JBSGZO010000164.1:0-16712 GCF_053611045.1 Streptomyces sp. NPDC054841
GCGGCTGAACAGGGCTTGCTCGCCGGCCCCGCTCAGCCGCTCACGTTCAGCCGCTCACGTTCAGCCGCTGGGCTTCTGCGCCGCCGCCGCTCGCTCAAGCGCCGCCTGCAGATCCGCCTGGGCCTTGCCGTACGCCGTCCAGTCGTTCTTCTTGAGCGCCTCCTGGCCCTCCTCGTACGCCTTCTGAGCGTCCGCGATGGCCTGCCTCAGCGCCACGTCACCGGTGGCCGGCGGCTTCGTCGTGTCGCTCGCCGGCGGTTGCACCGCCGGCGGCTGCTCCGCGCCCTCCACCCCGAAGACCGCGTTCAGCGCCTCCGCCAGGCTGTCCTTGAAGACCGGCTTGCCGCCGTACGACACGGCCACCTTCTTCAGCAGCGGATAGTTCGCGGCGCCACCGCGCGCGTACACCGGCTCGATGTACAGGAACCCGCCGTCCAGCGGCACGGTCAGCAGGTTGCCGTAGTCGATCTGCGAGTCGGTGCCCTTGAGGTCACGGACGAATGTCGCGACCTCCGGAACACTGTTGAGCTCACTCTGCACCTGTGAGGGACCCTGCACGGTCGAGGTCACTCTCAGCAGCCTGATCGAGCCGTAGCCCTTGCTGGCCGCATCGGCGTCGACCGCCATGAACGCACCGAGGTTGGGTCGTCCGGCTGGGGTGAACGTCGTCGTCAGCGAGAACTTCTGGTCGTTGTCCCCGGGCATCTTCAGGCTCAGGTAGTACGGCGGGACCGCGTTGGTGTCCTGGTTCGTCGGATCGTCCGGCACCTGCCAGGCGTCACTGCCGCTGTAGAACTGCTCGGGGTCCGTCACGTGGTACCGCGTGAGCAGCTCGCGCTGGACCTTGAACATGTCCTGCGGGTAGCGCAGATGGGCCAGCAGCTCCGGCTTGATGTCGCCCTTCGGCTTCACCGTGTCCGGGAAAGCCTTCATCCAGGTCTTGAGGACCGGGTCCTCGGTGTCCCACTGGTACAGGTCGACCGTGCCGTCGTACGCATCGACGGTGGCCTTCACCGAGTTGCGGATGTAGTTGACCTGGTTCTGCTGCGCAACGACGGCCCGCTGGCTGTCGGTCAGCGCGTCGGCGGTGGTCTCCCCGAGCGTCGTACGGGAGGCGTAGGGGTAGCCGTTCGTCGTGGTGTACGCGTCCACGATCCACTTGATGCGGCCGTCGACCACCGCCGGGTACGCGTCGCCGTCGATGGTGAGCCAGGGGGCCACCGCCTCGACGCGCTCCTTGGGCGTGCGGTTGTAGAGGATCCGCGAACCCTCACCGATCGCTCCCGAGTAGAGGATCTGCGGCTCGCTGAACGCGACCGCGTAGGCCGCGCGGTTGAAGGCGTTGGAGAGGTTGACCCCGCTCTTGCCCTTGTAGCTGGTGGTCTCCTCGCCGTTCTTCTCGTAGTCGAGCTCCTTCTGCGGGCCGCCCACGATCGAGTACTGCTCGGTCTTCTCGCCGTAGTAGATCCGCTGCTCGTACGTGCCGAGTTGGCCCTTCGTCGGCAGTCCGGACTCGGTGAAGTCGGGTGCGCCGACCGTCCCCTGGTCCTCGTTCGTGATCGTGTTCGTGCCCTTGGCCGCGATCGCACCGTAACCGTGGGTGTAGGTGAAGTGGTCGTTGATCCAGTTGCGCTTGGGGATGCCCTTGATGTTGAGCTCGCGCAGACCGATGACCGTGTCCTGCGGCTTCCCGTCCGGACCGGTGTACCGGTCGACGTCCAGGGTCGCGGGGAACTGGTAGTACTTGCGCTCCTGCTGGAGCTGCTGGAAGGCGGGCGAGACGACGTTGGAGTCGACGAGCCGGTAGGCCGCGGCCGTGGAGGCCTGCTCGCGCTGCTGCGCCTTGCGCTTCGGGTCGCCCTTGCCCGAGTAGTTCTCGGCCTTGGTCGCGTCGATGCCGTACGCCTTGCGGGTCGCATCGATGTTCTTCTGGATGTACGGAGATTCCTTGGCCTGCTCGTTCGGCTGGACCTGGAACTTCTGCACGATGGCCGGGTACAGGCCGCCGATCAGGATCGCCGACAGCACCATCAGGCCGAAGCCGATCACCGGCAGCTGCCAGGTGCGGCGCCACAGCGTCGCGAAGAACAGCACGGCGCAGATGACGGCGATGCAGAAGAGGATCGTCTTGGCCGGCAGATACGCGTTGGCGTCGACGTACCGCAGGCCCGTCCAGTTGCCGGTCGCCTTGAAGTCACTGGACTTCACGGCCAGGCCGTACCGGTCCAGCCAGTACGCCACGGCCTTGAGCGCGACGAAGAGACCCAGCAGCACCGAGAGGTGGCCGGTGGCCGCGGCGGTCGCCCGCGCCCCCGGGCTGGTGACGCGGAGCCCGCCGTACAGGTAGTGGGTGAGCGCGGCCGCGATCAGCGAGAGCACGGCGGCGGCGAAGCCGAAGCCGAGCAGGAACCGGTACCAGGGCAGATCGAACGCGTAGAAGGCCACGTCCATGTGGAACTGCGGGTCCTTCTGACCGAACGGCACGCCATTGACCCACATCAGCCAGGTGCGCCACTGGGACGAGGCGGAGGCTCCGGCGATCAGCCCGACGAGCGCGGTGATCCCGAGGAGCACCCACTTCTTGTACGGGGCGATACCCATCCGGTACCGGTCGAGGCTCTGCTGCTCCAGCGACATCGCGCTCAGCGGCGGCCGCAGCCGGTGCGCCAGCCAGATGTTCACTCCGACCGCGGCTGCCATCAGCAGGCCGAAGACCGCGAACAGGCCGACCTTGGTCCACAGGGTGGTGGTGAACACCGACGAGTACTGCACCGAGCGGTACCAGAGCCAGTCGGTCCAGAACCCGGCGAACATGACAAAGAGCATGGCCAGGACGGCCAGTACACCCAATGTCATGAGCAGGGTCCGGACACGCCGCGACGGGCGGCCGACTCTGATCCGTGGCCCGGTCGGGCCTCCGCCCCGGTCCGGCATCTGGAAAGCCAACGTGCGCCCCTCGAAAGTCGCTGTCGTGTAAAGCGTCGGGTAACTCGGGTGAAGCGTCGTGCACACGTCTCACGCGCGTGCAGTAGGTCCACGCGATCGTAGAGCCCACTCATGCAACTTACTGAAGCTTTACCTAGTTCCCGTCTCCGGGTCCGAAGGAGGCAGGATATTGACCATGTCCAACGTTTCCCCCAGCAGTCCAGAAGATCAGCCGTCTCCGGCCTCGACGCCGATGGCCGCGAGCCCGCTCACCCGAGCGGTGCTCGAGATCGACGAGTACGCGTCCGGCCTCGGCTGGGACCAGCCCGCCCGGCTCTTCGCCCTCGTCGACACCGCGCAGCTGCGCTCCCAGGAGCCGGGCCTCGCCGCCCAGCTCGGTCTCGATGCCGGTGACACCGCCGCTCCGCTCACCCCGGTCGAGCAGGACGAGATCCCTTCCGACGCCGCGCTGGACGAGTTCCTCGCGACGATCGCCTGGCCCGATGCGGTGGCCGGCTGCGCCCTCACGGTGGAGCGGCTGATGCTCCCGCCGTCCGCGGAGGCGTCCGTCCCGGACGGCCTCGACGAGGCCGGGCTGGCGAAGTGGGTCGCGGGCCACCCGGATCGCCAGGAGGTCCGGATGACGGTGGCGGTGCTGCGCGACGGCGCCCGCGAGTCGGCACTGCGGCTGCGGGAGAAGGATTCCCCGACCGAGGTCCTCACGGGCGCGGACCTGGTCCCGGGCCTGGCCGAGGCGCTGTCGGCGACGTTCGAGGCGTAGCGGAGGCGCAGGCCTGCCGACGATCTTCGCGGCGCGGCGACAGATCGGGGGTGCGCCCCGGGTAGGGGCGCGCCCCGGCGAGGGGTCCGGCCCAGCACCGGCGAGAGGGGCGGGCCGGCGAGGGGTCCGGCCCGGCAAGGGGTGCGGACCCTGCCCTGCCTGGGCGGGCGTCAGCCCGCCGGCCCGTCAGTCCTTCGAGCAGCTGGGCAGGCCCGCCGTGTTCCCGCTGCGGATCTTCTCCAGCGACTTCGTCGCATCGTCGATGGTCTTCACCCTGACCAGGGTGAGCCCGTCCGGGATGTCGGAGGCCGCGGCCTCGCAGTTGCCGCTGGGCACCAGGAAGTACTCCGCTCCCGCGTTCCGCGCACCGACCAGCTTCATCTCGATGCCGCCGATCGGGCCGACCGTGCCCTGGTTGTCGATCGTGCCGGTGCCGGCGACGAACTTGCCGCCCGTCAGATCGGACGGGGTGAGCTTGTCGACGATGCCGAGCGCGAACATCAGTCCGGCGCTCGGTCCGCCCACGTCGGCGAGCTTGATGTCGATGGTGAACGGGAAGGTGTGATCCGTATCGGCCGTGATTCCGACGATGCTCCGGTCACCCTCCTCCGACTTCACGCTGCCGACCTGCACGTCCTGAACGGCGGACGGTTCCTTGCCCGCCTTCTCGGCGGCGGCTGCCTGCTTCGCGGGGACGATCGAGAAGGACACCTTCTCGCCGGGCTCGTGCTTGGTGACGGCTTTCGTGACATCGGTCGGCTGCTTGACCGGCGTACCGTCGACGGCCTTGATCACGTCGCCCGCGTGCAGCACGCCCTGCGCGGGGCTGCCCTTACGGATGGAGGAGACGACGACGCGGGACTTCACCGGGATGCCGAGCTCCCGCAGGGCCGCGGCCTTGGCGCTCTCCTGGGACTGGCTGAACTCCTCGGCGTTCTCCTGGTTGGACTGCTCTTCCGTCTTGCCGTTCGGGTAGAGCGTCTCGTGCGGCACCACGACGTTGTCATGGGCCAGCCAGCCGTAGATGACCTCCGCCAGGTTCATCCTGTAGTCCGCGCCGGTGACCCGGACCGTCGTCATGTTGAGGTGGCCGGTCGTCGGGTACGTCTTGCGGCCGGAGATCTGCAGTACGGGTGCGCCACCGGCCTCGCCCAGCGTGTTGACCGTCGGTCCCGGCGTCATCTCGGAGTAGGGCGGCGTCAGGAACACGCCCACACAGAGCAGCACGATGAGAACGAGCGTGGAGGCGAGCATCGTCGCTGTGCGGCGTGGCATGGAACGACAGTACGGGACTGGTCTGTCAGTCCACCTGTCGGGCCGGTCCGTACGGGCAGCCCGACAGCGGGTGGCGGCCGGAGCGGTGGTGGGGGTGGCCGGGGAGTTGGCAGACGCGCACGGACGCGGCCCCGTCAGAGTGCGTCTGTACCGGAGTGGGACTTCTCCATCGCGGCCCGGAACCGCGCGTAACCGTCCAACTCGGCAATGTCCCCGGTAGTGCGGTTCCGCGAGGCCCAGCTTCCCCATATCGCTGCACCGACGGCAGCGAAAAGCGGAATCAGCAACCAGGCAAGTGCCGCCATCCCGACCTCCCGACCCCATGCGCTGGAGCAACCGCTTCAGCAGCTAACCGATCAGCAGATTAACCAATCCGCCGCTTCAACGCTGGTGTCAGGGGGGCGGTTACGCAAATCGGACCAGCTACCTGCCATCCGGGTGCGCGTCACACCTGTTCAGCAGGCACCCACCCACTCCTCCGTGCCGTCCGAGAACCTCTGGTGCTTCCAGATCGGGACCTCGTGCTTCAGGTCGTCGATCAGCTGCCGGCAAGCCTCGAAGGCCTCGCCCCGGTGCGGGCACGAGACGGCGACGACCACGGCGAGGTCACCGACCTCCAGGTCTCCCACACGGTGGACGGCCACGAGGGCGCGCACAGGGTATTCCGCGACGACCTTTTCGGCGATACGGCGCATTTCCGCCTCGGCGCTGGGGTGGCACGAATAGCCGAGTGTGTCGACGTCCGCGCCCCCGTCATGGTTGCGCACCGTGCCCACGAAGAGCGCCGTGCCGCCTGCCGCGTCGTCGCCGACGGCGCGGAAGACCTCGTCGACGGAGAGCGGGGTGTCGCGGATCTGCAGAAGGCGGATGGGGTCCGCTGCCGCCTGCTCGCCGGGGTGGTCGTTCGTGCGTGCCATGGGCCCATCGTGCCGCACCGTGCTGACATCGCGGAATAGCGCTTTCGACCGGCAGGCCCACGCCCGGTATGGAGCCTCCTACAGGCAGGGCAGGGCAGGCCGGGCGGGGTACGGCGCTCGCGGGCGGGCCGCAGGATCAGGGCCGCCTACCCACGGGCACAGGGCCGGCAGCGCACGCCAGGGCCACGGCGGCTGCGGGCCGGTCAGCGCAGGGCCGAGCAGCGCGGCCGAGCAGCGCAAAGCCGGCCGCCCCAGGACCAGGGCCGCCTACAGACCGCGGCGCTTCCGGGCGCGCCGTACGAGCGCGGCCGTACCCAGCAGCGCGACGGTCGCACCCGCCGCACCGGCGGCGGTGGCGTCCTTGCGCCCCAGCCGGCGGCCCGCGACGGTGTGCCGGCCCTCGACCTCCTCGAGCAACGCGGCCAGCACCTCCTCGTTGGTCCACTGCGGCCGCCATCCGGCGTCGTGCAGCCTGCCGACGCTGACCACCCACGGGTGCATCGTGTACGCGAGGTCCCCTGCCGGGGACGGGGTGAGGCCGATCCGGTGCAGCCGGGCCGCGGCGCCGAGCGCGACCGCGGACGGCAGCTCCATGCGGCGGATGCCGCTGAGCTCCTCGACCTCCTCCTGCTCGAGCCAGCCGTCGCAGCCGACGGCGAACTCCCCGTCGGCCTTCTCCAGCGCGGCGTACTCCAGGGCGCTCACCAGGTCCTCGACATGGCAGAACTGCCAGGTGGGGCGGGATCCGGCGACGACGAGCAGGCGCGGTGACTCGAAGTAGCGGGTCAGCGCCGTGTCCGTACCGCCCACCAGGACGGCGGGCCGCACCACCGTGACATTGAGGCCGGGGTGGGCACGGGGCGCGCGGCGGCCGAGGCGCTCGATCTCCAGCAGATCGCCGACGCCGGTGGCCTCGGCGGTCGCGCGCAGTTCCGCGTCCTCGGAGAGCGGGATGTCGTTGTCGGGCAGCGCTCCGTAGACCATCGCCGAAGTGCACAGCACGACCCGGTGGACTCCCGCGGCGGCTGCCGCGGTGAGCACGGTCTGGGTACCACGCACGTTGTACGCGG
Organism: Streptomyces sp. NPDC054841; assembly: GCF_053611045.1. Taxonomy (NCBI): domain Bacteria; kingdom Bacillati; phylum Actinomycetota; class Actinomycetes; order Kitasatosporales; family Streptomycetaceae; genus Streptomyces; species Streptomyces sp. NPDC054841. The sequence continues at coordinate 6,969 of NZ_JBSGZO010000164.1, forward strand.
TACGCGCGGCCGGGTCGGTCTCCAGGTCCAGATCGAGCGCCAGGTGGACGACGACGTCGGCACCGCGCAGCTTCTCGGCGATCGCCGGGTCGCGGACGTCCAGGATGTGCCAGTGCGCCTCTGCGACGTCGCCACGGCGCTCGTCGATGGCGACGACCTGCCTGATCTCGTCGGACTCGGCGAGACGCCGGGTCAGCAGGGCACCGACGCCCGAGGCGGCGCCGGTGACCGCGACCACGGGGCCGCGCCCCGAGGCCGGGGCGGAGTGGTTTCGCCTGTGGCGAACGTCAGCATCGTGCGCTGCGGGAACCTGTGGATCTGGGGAACTCACCGGGCGTCTCCAGCGGTTGTCTTCAGTACATACGTGAATGACGCGTACGTACCAGGTGGCGTCCATCCTGCCGCAGCCAGTGAGCCGGCGAAGCACTGAGCCCTTGTCGGGCCCGGATGTCTACGCTGGTGGTGTTGTCGGGCAGTCGCCGCCGGCAGGAAGCCGGCGGCCCTACGAGCCGAGGAAACCCGTGAGTGACACCCCATTCGGATTCGGCCTTCCGCCGGAGGAGCCGGAGAACGGCGACGAGGGCAAGAAGAAGGACCCCGCCGGAGGTGGGCAGGGTTCCGGCGGCGGCCAGGGCGGCCCGGCCAACCCCTTGGGGTTCGGGTTCCCGGGCGCCGGAGCAGGCGGTCCGGGCGGCGCGGAGAATCCGTTCGCCGCGATGTTCGGTTCGCTGAACCCGACCGACCTCGGTGCGGCCTTCCAGCAGCTCGGTCAGATGCTGAGCTATGAGGGCGGCCCCGTGAACTGGGACATGGCGAAGCAGATCGCCCGCCAGACGGTCTCCCAGGGCACGCAGGACGGGACGAAGGACGCGAGCGTCGGCCCGGCCGAGCGCGCCGCGGTCGAGGAGGCCGTGCGCCTCGCCGATCTGTGGCTGGACGGGGCGACGTCGTTGCCCTCCGGTGCGGGGACCGCCGTGGCATGGAGCCGCGCGGAGTGGGTCGAGGCGACCCTTCCGGCGTGGCAGCAGCTTGTCGACCCGGTCGCCGAGCGCGTAGGCATGGCCATGGGCGATGTGCTCCCCGAGGAGATGCAGGCGATGGCCGGCCCGCTGATCGGCATGATGCGCTCCATGGGCGGCGCCATGTTCGGCCAGCAGATCGGGCAGGCCGTCGGCACCCTCGCCGGTGAGGTCGTCGGCTCGACCGACATCGGTCTGCCGCTGGGCCCGGCCGGAAAGGCCGCGCTGCTCCCGCTCAACGTGGAGGCGTTCGGCAGGGACCTGGGTGTTCCCAAGGACGAGGTCCGGCTGTATCTGGCGCTGCGCGAGGCCGCCCACCAGCGCCTCTTCGCCCATGTGCCGTGGCTGCGCTCGCATCTGTTCGGCGCGGTCGAGGGGTACGCGCGCGGGATCAAGGTCGACACCACAAAGCTGGAGGACGTGGTCGGCCAGTTCGACCCGCAGAACCCCGAGGACCTGCAGAACGCGCTGCAGCAAGGCATGTTCCAGCCCGAGGACACTCCGGAGCAGAAGGCGGCGCTCGCCCGGCTGGAGACGGCGCTCGCGCTGGTCGAGGGCTGGGTCGACGCGGTGGTGCACGAGGCCGCGAAGACGCGTCTGACGTCGGCGGACGCGCTGCGCGAGATGCTGCGCCGGCGCCGTGCGACGGGTGGTCCGGCCGAGCAGACGTTCGCGACGCTGATCGGTCTGCAGCTGCGTCCGCGCCGGCTGCGCGACGCGTCCCGCCTGTGGGCGTCGCTCACGGACGCGCGGGGCGTGGACGGCCGTGACGGCTTGTGGGCACACCCGGACATGCTGCCGACGGCGTCCGACCTGGACGACCCGGACGGCTTCGTCCACGGCGAGCACCTGGACTTCTCGGAGCTGGACAAGATGCTCGGCGAGGCGGCCAAGGGCCCGGACGAGGGCGGCAGGGGCGACAAGTCCGGCGGCGAGGACGACGGCAAGGACGACACCGACAAGTGAGCCTGTACGACGACGCGGTCCGTGTACTGAAGGAATACGAGGACCGGGAGCAGGACCGGGAGCAGGACCGGGAGCAGGACCGGGAGCAGGACAACGAGTTCGACGACCAAGGGGCGCTGCGCCAGGTCTATCTGGACCATCTGGCGGCACACCCGGACGGGATGTGGAAGGCGTGCCGGGCCGGGCATCTGACCGCCAGCGCCCTGGTCGTCGACCCCGCGCGCGGCCGGGTGCTGCTGACCCTCCACAAGAAGCTGGGCATGTGGCTGCAGATGGGCGGCCACTGCGAGCCCGGGGACGCGACGCTGACGGCCGCGGCCCTGCGCGAGGCGACGGAGGAGTCCGGGATTCCGGGGCTGACGCTGCTGGAGGGCGGCCCGGTGCGGCTGGACCGGCATGCGATTCCGGCGCCCTGCCACTGGCATCTCGATGTGCAGTACGCCGCGCTCGCGCCGCCGGAGGCCGTCGAGGCGATCAGTGACGAGTCGCTGGATCTGCGCTGGTTCGCGTACGACGAGGTGGCGTCCGTGGCCGACACCTCGGTGGTGCGACTGCTGGACCGTACCCGGGCCAGGCTTTAGCGCGCACGTACGTACGCATGCACGCATGCACGCACGTGAGTGAGTACTGCCCTCGTGTGTAAGGGGCGGCCGCTATTGCGGACCGCCCCTTACCTGTCACCTGTGCGATCAGTTCCAGACGTTGTTCTGGTTCTGGGCGTGGGAACCCTGCTGGCCCACACCGAACTGGGCGCGCACCCCCTGGCCGATCTGGGCGTTCTGCGGCGGGAGGAGCTCGCTGGGCTGGACGAGGGCGAAGCCCTGCCCCAGGAAGCTCAGCTCCCAGCCCTCGCCCGTGTTGCCTCGTCGGCGCCACACACCGGTGGAGTGTGTCTGGGCCTGCATCTGCACCCGTAGCGAGGACGACCAGGCGACGATCGCGTCGGCGTCCACGTTGACGTACTTGTCCGGGGTGACCTGCATCATCAGCGGCTGGCCGGACGTCATCAGCGCGACCTTGCCCCGCCCTGAGATGTTGAGCTGGTACTTGCCGGAGCCGGAGATGCCGTACTGGCTGTCCACAGCGATGACTTCGGTGTGCAGGGTGGAGTCCAGCGCCAGCACATAGGCGCTGTCCACAGTCATGCCCTCCTGATCGACATCCACTACGTGGATGTACTGGGCGAGGTTGGCGAAGTAGACCGTGCCCTGCCCGGAGCAGCGCATCAGCTCGAGGCCCTCGCCGGTGCGCGCGCGGGCACGCCGCTGGTTGCTCGTCTGGTACTCACCGTCGAAGTCGATCAGCCCCTGGTAGGCGACCATGGCGCCCTTGCGGGCGAGGATGTCGTCGTGTCCGGTGAGCGCCACCCGCAGGAGCTGCGGGTTCTGCACGACGTACCGCTCCTGGGACTGCTGTTCCGCGTAGCTGAAAAGCGGGCTCTGCATGGTGTGTTCTCGCTCCCCCTCAGCCCCGGACCCGCAGGCGGTCGGTGCTGTCCTCACTCGGCTGTACGACGACGATGCCCTGGCCGGAGAAGGCCATCTGGTACGCCTCTCCGCTGCCCCGCCCGATCAGGGAGGACGCCTTGAAGCTGCGCTTGCCCTTCACCTTCAGGTTCGGCGACCAGGCGACGAGAGCGTCGGGGTCGACGTACGTCTCGTCCTCCCCACGGCCGCAGTCGACCACGATCGGCGTGCCGCGGGAGGTCAGCGCCACCCAGCCGGTGCCGGCGATCTGGACGTTCCACAGGCCCTGCCCGGCGAACTTGGCGAGTCCCTTGACCCGCTCGACGCCCCACTGGAGGTGCGCGTCGAAGGCGAGGAGGCTGGTGCCGTTGACCGAGAGGGAGTCGTTGTTGAGGTTGATGACGACGACATCCGCGCCGTAGTCGGCGAGGTAGAGCAGCCCGTCACCGGAGCACTTCATGATGGGCGCGCCCTCGCCGGTCACCCACTGGGAGGCGACCTGCCGGACGGCCGGCGGATTCGGCTCGTACTGGACGAAGCCCTCGTAGGCGACCATCGAGCCGGCGCGTGCGTACAGATCCTGGCCGGACGCCATGGCGACCTTGAGCATCGTGCGGCCGTGGTTCTCCATCCGGGCCACGACCGGGGTCGGGGCGTAGCCCGCGAGTTGCTGGTTCATTCTCCGGGCTCCCTCAGACCTCGTACGGCTGGACGACGATGAAGTTGCCGGGGGCGCCCCGGAACTGCAGGTTGACGGTTTCTCCGCTGTGGCCGGGGTACGCGTTGCGGCGCAGTCGGACCTGGCTGGAGAGGATCACCTGGGAGGCGGACGACCAGGCCACGATGGCGTTGGAGTCGGCGAAGGTGGTGGGCGTGACCGGCAGGACCACCGGGATGCCGTGGGTCTTGACGACGACCGTGCCGGTGCCCTGGAACTGCATGGTGAACAGGGCGCCGCCGGGGATGCCATGGCCCTCGATACGGCGGACCTCGTGCTGAAGCGACTCGTCGAACGCGAGGACGTTCTCCGCGGAGACGCAGATTCCGTCGCCCTGAAGTTCGATGGGGTGCAGATGCGCACCGTTCTCGGCGAGGAAGACCTGGCCGCGGCCGGTGCAGCGCATGAGCTGCATCTCCTGGCCCGTGGCGTTGCCGACCACGCGGCCGGCGAAACCGGCACCCTTGTAGCTGAAGTCGACCTTGCCCTGGTACATGACCATGCTGCCCTGGCGGGCGAGCACGGGCGTGCCGCCCATTCCCAGGTCGACCCGCATGAGCTGCTGGTTCTGCGGCGTCCAGCGCTGGCCGGTGGGCAGCTCCTTGTACGGCTGGAGCGCCGCCTGGAGACCCGCACCGCCCTGGGGGACGCCCTGCGGAACACCCTGGGGCACGCCCTGCGGGATGCCCGGCTGACCGTACGGGGCGGGCTGCTGGCCATAAGGGGCCGGTGCGCCCGGAACCTGGCCCGGCATCTGGCCGAACTGCGGCTGCTGCGGCTGTCCGTACGGGGACGGCGGAGCCTGCGGCGGAACCGTACCGCCAGGAGGGGTCATCGGGGCGGCGATCGTCGGCGCCGCGTGCATCTGCTGGTTGAACGGCGCGGGAGCGGGCGCGGGCGCGGGAGCCGGCGTCTGGGCGGCGGGCGCACCGAACGCGGGGGCGGGCTGCGGAGCCTGCGGGGCCTGCGGGCCGGCCGGGGCGCCGAACGCGGGGGCCGGAGCGGCCTGCGCCGGAGGGGCGAACCCGGGCACGCCGCCCGGCTGCGGCTGCTGCGCGGAGGGCTCCTCCTCGGCCACCTCACCGCCGAAGTTCTTCAGCAGCGCGTCCAGACCGCCGTCGAAGCCCTGGCCGACCGCGGCGAACCGCCACACGTCCTTGAGGTAGAAGTCGCCCAGCATCACGGCACGTTCGGTGGTGAACTCCGAGCCGGTGAAGGCGTATCGCACCACTTCTTCGCCGCCCGCGACGATCCGGATGTACCCGGGCCCGATCTGCGACATCTGGCCTGCGCCGTCGACGGTCGCGGTGAACGACAGCTTGTGGATGCTCGCCGGGATGCGGTCCAGCGTGACACGGAACGACTCGGTGTCACCTGACTGGGCGCCGAGCAGCTGAATGGACTCCTCGGGCGATTTCGGCTGGTTGAAGAAGATGAAATACCGGTCGTCCGAGAGCTGCTCATTGGCGTCGAGACCGAAACAGCTGATGTCGAAGGTCAGCCCGGGCGCAGCGATCTGCACACCTACGTACAGATCGGTCCCCGGTGTCAGATCACTGATCTTGGCCTTGTGGCCGCGTTGGAATTCCCTGGCCATGCGTAACGACCGTCCCCCATCCCGACGAAATGTGACTGCGTCGCGCCAGGCTAACGGCTGGGAACGACATTGAGCCAAGTCGGGACACATTCGGTACAGGATCGGCGAATCTCACTCTCCGCGCGCGGCCGGCAGGTGCGGCAGGCGCTCCGCCGCGACCACACCTTCGAGGTATCCACGCGCACGCTCGGTACGCGGATAGGCCTCCAGCAGCCGCCAGAAACGCGGCCCGTGACCCGGCACGAGCAGATGGGCGAGCTCGTGGACGAGCACGTAGTCGACGACGTACTCGGGCATGCCCTGCAGCCGGTGCGACAGGCGGATGCTGCCTTCCGCCGGAGTGCATGACCCCCAGCGGGTGTTCTGATTCGTCACCCATCGCACCGACGTCGCCCTGGCGCGCCCGTCGAAGTACTGCTCGGACAAACGCTCGGCACGCTCGGCCAGTTCCGCATCCCCGAGGGTCCGCTTGCTCTCCTGCGCGGCGAGCTTGTCGAGCATCACCGTCACCCAGCGTCGCTCCTCCGCCTCGGACATCCGGGCCGGGATGAGCACGATCGTCCGGTCACCCTCCCGGTACGCCGAGACCGTTCTGCTGCGCCGGGCGCTTCTGCGGACCTCGACCGCGCTTGTCGCGGAAGAGCGGGGAGGATGTCTGGTCACGCTGCGCTGCTGGCTTTCGGCGCTGTGCGGTCGGTCGGCGGACACGCCCCGACGTTACCCGCTGTCAGTGGGGGAAGTCCCGCCTCCGGGACGCTTCGAGCTTGATCCACCAAACGGCGTGCACCATTTGAACGACTAATACCCGATGCCTGTGGATAACTTTCGGCACCCGCCGCCGGACCTGTGCATTCTGGTGCCGGAGAGATCCGCCCGAAAGACCGACGGGCGGAACACGGACGGACCACGGACGGAACACGGACGGAACACCGTTCGATCGGGGGAGGAATTATGCATCCGACGGTGAAGCCTGCGCTGCGGCGCGCCTGGCGTGACCTTCGCTATGTGCAGTTCGGGGCAACGCCGGCGCATGCGGTGGTGGTCGGTCCGGTGGACACGGCGACCGGTAGCCTGCTATCGCTGTTCGACGGGACCCGGGGGCTGCCCCGGCTGCGCGAGGAGGCCCGGGCGATAGGACTCCCCGAAGGCCAGGTGGACGCGCTGCTCGGCCGGTTGACGCAGGCCGGTCTGGTCGACGACGCGACGGGCGGCGGCCCGGCGGCCGATCTGTTACGGGAGCGGGCAGGCGCGCTCGACCGGCTGCGCCCCGATCTCGCCTCGCTCTCCGTCGTCCATCCGGAACCGGGCGGCGGTATGGGGCGATTGGCGGCCAGGAGTGCCATGCGGGTCCAGGTCCGGGGCTCCGGCCGGGTCGGGGCAGCGCTCGCGGCCGTGTTGTCCGCCTCGGGGGTTGGCCAGGTCGATGTGCTGGACGGCGGGTGTACGGAGCCATGGGACGTGGCGCCCGGTGGACTGCCGGCGGAAGCGGTCGGTGGGCGCAGGGACGCGGCCGCCCGGCAGTTGGTTCGCCGGTCCGCCCCGGGCGGGATTCCCCGAGCAGCGCGGCGGCGGCCGGCCGGAGGTCCGCCGCTGGACGAGCCCGCACTGTCCCTGGTGGTCGTCGCCCCACGCGACGGACTCGCGGCGTACGCCCCCGATCCGGCGACGGCCGAGGATTGGCTCGCCACCGGGACTCCCCATCTCTACGCGGGCGTTGTCGAAGCCACCGGTGTCGTGGGGCCGCTGGTGCTGCCCGGCGGCACGGCCTGCGCGGGATGCCTGGGGCTGGCCCGGGCGGACCGCGATCCCGCTTGGCCGCGGATGCTGGCTCAGTGGCGCTCCGGCCGCAGCGGCGCGGGGGCCGGGCCCTGCGATCTCGGACTGGCCACCACTGTCGCCGGGCTGGCGGCAGCCCATGCCCTGTCCTTTCTGGACGGTGAACTGCCCGCGAGCACAGGAGCACGCTGGGAGGCTTCAATGCCGCTGCTGGAGTGGCGATCGGAGCAGATCAGGGCCCATCGCGACTGTTCCTGCGGGGCGGCTCGGCAGACTGAAGGGGAGCGCGCCTCGGGGTCCGGGACACCACACGACACAATGGCCGGGTAACCGCCGTCGACGAAGCAATGCCCTAAGGCACGAACGGCACGGCAGTCTGGGATCTGGAGGGGCGCATGTCTGATCTTCCCCGGAAGGCGGTCACTCGTACCGCCAAGTTGGCCGCTCTGCCACTGGGCATCGCGGGCCGCGCCACCTGGGGCCTGGGCAAGCGGATCGGTGGCAAGTCGGCGGAGATAGTGGCCCGCGAACTGCAACAGCGCACTGCGGAGCAGCTGTTCAAGGTGCTCGGTGAGCTCAAGGGGGGTGCGATGAAATTCGGGCAGGCCATGTCGGTCTTCGAGTCCGCGCTGCCCGAGGAGGTCGCCGGCCCCTACCGGGCCGCGCTGACCAAACTCCAGGACGCCGCTCCCCCGATGCCGACACGCACGGTCCACGAGGTGCTCGCTGAGCGGCTCGGCGAGGACTGGCGTGAGCTCTTCCTGGAGTTCGAGGACAAACCCGCGGCAGCCGCGTCGATCGGTCAGGTCCACCGGGCGATCTGGCACGACGGGCGCGAAGTCGCGGTGAAGGTGCAGTACCCGGGAGCCGGAGAGGCGCTGCTCTCCGATCTGTCCCAGCTGAGCCGGTTCGCCCGGCTGCTGGGCCCGCTGATCCCGGGCATGGACATCAAGCCGCTGATCGCCGAGCTACGTGACCGGGTGTCGGAGGAGCTGGACTACGAGCTGGAGGCCGAGGCCCAGCGGGAGCACGCGGCTGAGTTCGCGGACGATCCGGATGTGGTGGTTCCCGATGTGGTGCACCAGTCCGACCAGGTGCTGGTGACCGAGTGGATCGACGGGATACCGCTCGCCCAGGTCATCAGCGACGGTACGCAGGAGCAGCGGGACCGTGCGGGTCAGCTGCTGGCCCGCTTCCTCTTCTCCGGCCCCGCGCGCACGGGTCTGCTGCACGCGGATCCGCACCCGGGCAACTTCCGGCTGCTCCCCGCACGCGACGCGGATCAGGACGGGGGCACGGATCAGGACCGGGGCACGAAGCGGGGCGGGAAGGATGCAGGCGAATGGCGGCTGGGCGTGCTGGACTTCGGCACCGTCGACCGGCTCTCCGGCGGACTGCCCAGGACCATCGGTGACTCGCTCCGGATGACGCTGGAGGGCGAGGCCGAGGCAGTCTACGGACTGCTGTGCGAGGAGGGCTTCGTCAAAGAGTCGATCGACCTCGACCCGGACGCGGTGCTGGACTATCTGCTCCCGATCATCGAACCGGCAGAGGTCGACGCCTTCACCTTCACCCGTGGCTGGATGCGGACCCAGGCGGCACGGATAGCCGACCCACGCTCCCCCGCACACCAGTTGGGCAAGCAGCTCAATCTGCCGCCCGCGTATTTGCTCATCCATCGTGTGACGCTGAGCACGATAGGGGTGCTCTGTCAGCTGAACGCGACGGTCCGGCTCCGCGACGAACTGGAGTCCTGGCTGCCGGGCTTCCTGCCAGCCACCCAGGACCTCAACGAGATCGTCGAACTCGACGAGCCTGCCGAGCCGGGACAGGAGGAACCGGACGCGGACAGCGTGTCCGCGCAAGCCTGACCCGTAGGGAGGGTGTCGGCGCTCTGTCCCATGCGTGGGAGGGGGCGGGCTGCCCGTGGCTCCGTCACCACCAGGACGAGTCGAGCCGTCCCTCGATCGCCCTGATGTTGGCGCGGGCGCATGCCTCACAGAAGTAGTGGCGGCGGCCGTTCTCCACGGAGCAGGTCCAGGTCGGCGGAGTGTCCTCGGCGACCGCGCCGCACCGGGAGCACACGACGTTCCCCGCACCCGGCTGGGCAGGGTGATGAGTCTGCTGGTCCACCTCGTGACGATAACCCCGTACGGGGCGGACCGCAGGACAACGCACCGCGGGGGCCGGTCCCTTCGGACC
>NZ_JBSGZO010000165.1:0-16682 GCF_053611045.1 Streptomyces sp. NPDC054841
GGAGCCGGGTCCGCACCGGCTTCGAGCGGTTCGCCGCCGACGGCTACCGGCTGGTGTCCGGCGAACGGATCGGTGTCGTCACCAATCCGACCGGCATCACCCGCGACGCCCGCCACATCGTGGACGTCATGCACGCCGACGACCGGGTGGATCTCGTCGCCGTCTTCGGACCGGAGCACGGCTTCCGCGGCACCGCCCAGGCGGGCGGCTCCGAGGGCCGCTACGACGACCCGGCCACCGGCCTGCCCGTCTACGACACCTATCTGAAGAGCGGCCAACCGCTCGCGGACATCTTCACCGCCTCCGGCGTCGACACGATCGTGTTCGACATCCAGGACGCCGGCGCCCGCTTCTACACGTACATCTGGACGCTGTACGACTGCATGGTGGCAGCGGCGCTCGCCGGGAAGCGGTTCGTCGTGCTGGACCGGCCCAACCCGGTCACCGGGCGGGCGGCACTCGGCCCGGTCCTGGACAAGGCGTTCGCGACCTTCGTGGGCCGCGAGCCCATCGCCCAGGCGCACGGCATGACCGTCACCGAGCTGGCCCTGCTCTTCAACGGCGAGTTCCTTACGACGCCGGTCGAGCTGGAGACCGTGCGCATGTCGGGCTGGCGACGCGAGGACTTCTACGACGCGACGGACCTGCCCTGGGTGCCGCCGAGCCCCAACATGCCGACGCCGGACACCGCCCTCGTCTACTCGGGCACCTGCCTCTTCGAAGGCACGAACCTCTCCGAGGGACGGGGGACGACCCGCCCGTTCGAGCTGCTCGGCGCCGAGGGCATCGACCGCGCCTGGGCTCAGGCGGCCAACGCGCTGGAGCTGCCCGGAGTGCGCTTCCGTGAGGCGTACTTCGCCCCGACGTTCTCCAAGTTCCAGGGCAAAACGATCGGCGGAGTCCAGCTGCACGTCCACGACCGGGAGGTGTACGACCCGGTCCGCACCGGCATCGGCCTGCTGGTGACGGCGAAGCGGAGCTGGAGCGGCTTCGCCTGGCGGCCGGACAACTGGATCGACAAACTCACCGGGTCCACGCGCGTGCGCACGATGATCGACGCGGGGGCGGACACGGACGAGGTGGTGGGCGCCTGGCAGCAGGACCTCGCCGCGTTCCGTGCCGTGCGCCGGGGGTATCTGCACTACCGCTGAGCGGGGGCTTTCCCCCGCCCACGCAGGGGTGATGGCCGGATGGCGGGCCCTCCCGGCCCGCCGACACCCTTGACGCATGCGCCTTTCCACACGTCATCACCTGCACCGGCTCCTGCTGGCCGTCCTCTGCCTCACGACGCTCGCCGTGACCGCGCCCGCCGCACGCGCCGACGCCTTCCCCGCCGCTCGCGGCGGCGATCCGTTACCCGCGCTGGCGCGGGCGGCGGAGCCCCTGTCGGATCTTCGGCCGTTCGACCGGATGACCGGCGAGGCGAAGGTCGTCGGGGTCGGCGAGGCCACCCACAACTCCCGTGAGTTCTTCACGACGAAGCACCGGCTCTTCCGGCATCTCGTCGAGCAGAAGGGCTTCACGACATACGCCCTGGAAGCGAACTGGAGCGCCGGGCTCCGGCTCAACGACTATGTGCTGCACGGGAAGGGGGATCCCCGGCGCATCATGCGTGAGGAGTTCCAGAACTCCTATCTCATATGGCACACCCGTGAATATCTGGACCTGATCCGCTGGATGCGGGAGCACAACCTGCGGCACCCCGGCCACCAGGTGCAGTTCATGGGCAATGACGTCGGGTACGCCGGGCCGCAGCTCTTCGACACGGTCACGGACTACGTCGGCGAACGGTATACCGCACTGCTTCCGCGGATCAGCCGGCTCTACCGGGCGTCGCGACCGGCCGGGTCCGTCGACGAGACGATGAAGGCGTATCTGGTGAAGCCGCTCGACGAGCGCAAGGCCCTGGCCGGTGAGGTGCGGCAGGCTCTGGAGCTGCTGGAGCGGCAGCGGCCGGGGCCGGACCGCGAGCGGCACGCCTGGGTGCTCCAGCACGCCCGGGTCATCGCCGCGACCGGCGCGATGTACGCGTACGACTTCTTCGACCCGGAGCAGCTCGGTCGGGCGATGCTCCACCGGGACCGGGTCATGGCCGAGAACACCGTGTGGTGGCAACGGCAGACCGGGCACCGGATGCTGCTCTCGGCGCACAACGGGCATGTGGGGTACGAGACGAGCAACCCCGCCCAGTACCCGAAGCTGCAGGGCGCGTTCCTGCGGGACATGATGGGCGCGGCGTATGTGAGCGTCGGATTCACCTTCGGGCAGGGGTCGTTCAACGCGCTCGACACGACCGACCCGGCCGAGCCGATCCGCAGGTTCTCGGTGGGGCCGATGCCGGCGGGGAGCAATGAGCACACGCTGGAGCGGGTGTCGGGCCGCGACTACTACCTCGACCTGCGGACCGCGCCCGGCGCGGCCCGTAAGTGGCTGAGCGAGGTCCGTCCGACCCGGAGCATCGGCAACTCCTGGCCGGCCGAGCCGGATCCGGTGCGGCTGGGTACCTCGTACGACCTGCTGATCCATCTCCACCGGGTGACCGCGTCGAACCGGCTCTGACCGGTACTCGCCACGGGTCTGGCCGTCCCTCGGCCGCCGCGGGATGCTGTGTGAGCAGCGGTCTGCGGTGAAGGTCCCCAGGACGTAGCCCTGGGCCAGGAGGGACGCGCCCGTGAACGAGATGAGTGTGCGGCCGTACCGGGAGATCACGTTCGACGCGGACGGCGATGCGGACCCCGCTCAGCGGGACGCTCTCGCGGGACTGGGGGTCACGGATCTGGTGATGCTCGCGCATGGCTGGAACAACTCCCGGTCCACGGCGACGCGTTTCTGCTCGCGCTTCTTCGAGCCGTTCCCGGGCCTCCTTCCGCCCGGCGCACGCGTCGGGTACGTGGGGGTCGTGTGGCCCTCGATGATGTTCACCGACGAGCCGGTGCCGGACTTCGAGGCGCTTGCCGGGGTCTTCCCGGGCCGGGAAGCGGCGTTGGGCCGGCTGGCGGTGCTGCTCGCGGAGGAACCCGCATCGCGCACGGCCCTCGATGAATTCGGGCTGCTGGTGAGGGAGTTGACCGGGACCCCGGCCGCCGGACTCGTCGGCGATGTGGCCGGCGAAGGCGAGCCGGTGTTCCTCCAAGAGGACCCAGTCGAGGTCTGCCGGATCTTCACCGGGGCGCTCGACGGCGCGGAACCCTCACTCGCGATCGGCGGCGGGCTGAAGAAGCTGTGGAAGGGCGCACGGGAAGTGCTCCGCCAGGCCACGTACTACACGATGAAGAGACGGGCCGGGACGGTCGGGCAGCGCGGGCTCGGCCCGCTGCTCGGGCAGCTCGCCCGCTCCTCCCCCACCGCACGCGTCCATCTCGTGGGGCACAGCCAGGGCGCGCGGCTCGTCGCGTTCGCGCTGCGGGGGCTGCCCGCAGGCGCCCGCCCGGTGAAGTCGGTGACCCTGCTGCAGGGCGCGTTCTCGCACTACGCGTTCGCGCCGTCGCTTCCGCATGCCAAGGGCAGCAGCGGGGTGCTGCGGGACATGCAGCACCGGGTCGACGGGCCGGTGATCGCCTGCTTTTCGCGGCATGACACGGCGCTCGCTGTGATCTATCCGCTGGCGTCCCGGATGGCCGGGGACTCCTCGACGCTCGTCGGTCTCGACGAGCGTTGGTGGGCGGTCGGCCACGACGGCATCCAGGCCGTCGCCGGCACTCGCCGGCTCACCCTGGAGGAGGCGCTGCGCGACGGGCTCCCGGCCGCCGGGTGCGTGAATGTCGACGCGGCGTCGGTGGTGCGCCACGGCGGGCCGCCGGCCGGGGCGCACAGCGACATCCTGCATCCGGAGCTGGCCCGGGTCGTGCTGGCGGCGGGCAGGGTGGGGCGCTGACCCACGCTTCCCTCGCCGGACGAGCTCATTGCGAGTCCGGCGCCGCAGTTGTCGTCAAGATCGCCCGGACCGGGCCTGACCTGCCTCACCTGCCTGCTTGTTGTGCACACGCAGCATGAATCAGCGGGCGAACGCCAGGTGTTCACCGCGCGGGAGGCCGAGGCCGAGCATGCCGCTCTTCCTGGGACAGTGTGCTCTCCCCGCCCATGGGCGCATTCAGGACGACCATCACATTCGCTATTCCAACGGATTTTCGATGGAGCCGGATCGGGTAGTCGTACGTCCATTCCTCGACGCGGAAGTACGAGCGACGAAGTACGAGCGACGGAGGTGGCGATGCAATGGCCGGTTTCCGGAGTCTTGCGAGACAGGTGCGCGACCCGCGATGTGATCTGGCGCTGCGGCGGTACTCGCTGCGCAAGTGCCTTGAGAGGTTCGCCCCGTACGGGCACAGGGCGACCTGGGACCACCTGTGCGCGAGGCACAGGATCGAGCCCGAGGACCGGGAGCCCGATCCGGCGCGGCTGGTGGCCGCGCTCGATGAACTGGAAGAGGCGCGGGCCGTGTGGCTCGCGTACGAGGAGGAGTTCGCGGAGCGCCGCAGGCGCGAGAAGCACGAGGGGCTGCGGCGGCCCGGCACTTTCGACGACTGGCACCGGCGCACCTGGGGCGGCAACGGGGTCGCCCGCTGCGACGATCCGGCGGTGCACCCCTCGGACCCGCTCGGTGAGGTGCTGCGCCGGCTGATCGCGGCACTGGAGGCGGCGCCCGGAGCGGTCTGCCCGGTGTGCGCGGGGAACCGGATCGTCTGGCGTCAGGACCTGGCCCACGAACCGTCGTACGGTCCGGTGTGCAGCGGGTGCGGAGTCGTGGTGCCGCAGCCCGTGCTCACGGACGAGGCCCTGAGGACCGCCAAGCGGATCCGGGGCAGGGAACTCGCGTCGGTGGCGTAGGGCCTGTCTTTTGGATCAGGCCGGATCAGCGAGCGCGCGTGCCAGGGCACGCGAGCCCGGCAAGATCCGAAAGACAGGCCCTAGGGACGCGGCGCGCGGGGGCGGGCCGTCGGCAGAGCGGTGGCCCCGCGTTGTCAGTGGCGCCTGGCACCATCGAAGGCATGATCCAGGTCTGTCTCAACGGGGCCCGTGGCGCGGGGGATTCGGCCGCGGTGCCGATGTCGCCGGACGCGCTGGCCGAGTCGGCGGCGGCCGCGCTCGCCGCGGGCGCGGCCGGTGTGCATGTGCATCCGAAGACGCCGTGCGGGAGCGACTCGCTCTCGGCGCGGGTGATCGCCCCCGTGCTCACGGCGATACGGGCCGTGGTGGGGGGCGTACCGGTCGGGGTGACGACGGGTGCGTGGGCCGAGCCGGATCCGGAGCGACGGGTGGAGCGCATCCGCGCCTGGACGGTGCTGCCCGACCACGCGTCGGTGAACTGGCACGAGGACGGGGCGGAGGAGGTCGCGGCCGCGCTGCTGGAGCGCGGGGTGGGCGTGGAGGCGGGCCTCTGGTCCGGGACGGACGGGCCGCAGCGGTTCCTGCGGTCGCCGCTCGCGCCCCGGGTGCTGCGGGTGCTGGCCGAGGTGACGGATCCGGACCCCGCGACCGCGGAAGCCTCGGCGCTCGCCCTGCTCGACGAGCTGGGCCCGGGCGCGGCCCACGGCCTGCCCCCGGGTTCCGTTCGCCGCCGGGGTGCTCCGGCGTGGGCCGACGGTCTCGACGCAGGTGCGCCCCTTCGGCTTCCGGTGCTGCTGCACGGCGAGGACGGCGGCGCGTGGCCGGTGCTGCGGCTGGCGCGACGGCTGGGTCTGGACACGCGGATCGGCCTGGAGGACGTGCTGTTCCTGCCCGACGGGCGGCCGGCGGCGTCCAACGCCGAGCTGGTCGCGGCGGCGGCGAAGGTACCAGAGCGGAAATCCGCTGGCCCACCGGAATTCCGTGCGGCGACAGTTGGGTCGATGCGGACCACACCCGAGGAGCACTGACATGTCGACGCTGCGCGTCACCGCCGAACCGCTGACGATCCATGAGCATCCCAACGCCGACGCCCTTGAGCTGGCCCAGGTGGGCCTCTATCGCGCCGTCGTCGCCAAGGGTGCCTACCGCAGCGGTGACATCGCCGTCTACATCCCGGAGCAGGCCGTGCTCCCGGCCGGGCTGATCGAGGAGCTCGGGCTGACCGGGCGGCTGGCCGGGAAGGCGTCCGACCGGGTCAAGGCGGTGCGCCTGCGCGGTGAGCTGTCGCAGGGGATCGTGTGCCGGCCGAAGGCACTCGCGGGCACCGATCTCGATCGCGCGGCCGAGGACGGCACGGACTTCGCCGAGGTGCTGGGGATCACCAAGTGGTCGCCGCCGATCCCGCCCACGATGAGCGGCGATGTCGAGTCCGCGCCCGACCTGCTGCCGTGGGTCGACATCGAGAACCTTCAGCGGTATCCGGACATCTTCGAGCCGGGCGAGCCCGTCGTGCTGACGGAGAAGCTGCACGGCACGGCCTGCCTGGTGACGTACGTCGCCGACGGCGTGGGGGTCCCTCCCGTGTCCGGAGGGCCACGGGGGAGGGTGCTGGTGTCCTCGAAGGGCTTCGGCTCGAAGGGCCTCGCGCTGAAGGAGGACCCGAGGAACCTGTACTGGCGCGCGGTGCACGGCCATGGCGTCGCCGAGGTCGCGGCGCGGCTCGCCGAGAAGCTGGGGGCGAGCCGGGTCGGCATCTTCGGTGAGGTGTTCGGCGCGGGCGTGCAGGACCTGTCGTACGGGGCGAACGCCCGCTCGACGGAGCTCGGCCTCGCGGTCTTCGACGTCTCGGCGGAGATCGACGGCCAGGTCCGCTGGCTGGACGCCGCGGAGCTGCTCGACGGTGAACTGCCTCTGGTGCCACAGCTGTACGAGGGCCCCTACGCGCTGGAGACGGTGCTCGCGTTCGCGAGCGGCCGCGAGACGGTCTCGGGGCGGGATCTGCATCTGCGCGAGGGTGTCGTGATCCGCCCGGCCAC
Source organism: Streptomyces sp. NPDC054841 (assembly GCF_053611045.1). Taxonomy (NCBI): domain Bacteria; kingdom Bacillati; phylum Actinomycetota; class Actinomycetes; order Kitasatosporales; family Streptomycetaceae; genus Streptomyces; species Streptomyces sp. NPDC054841. The sequence continues at coordinate 6,864 of NZ_JBSGZO010000165.1, forward strand.
CGAGCGGTACAGCCCGGTGGTGGGCGGCCGGGCGATAGCCAAGTCGGTCAGCCCCGCTTATCTGACCCGCAAGGGCGGCACCGAGTACGAGTGACCGTCCTGGTGTGTGGTGGCCCGTCACGGGGGTGCGGGCCGCCACCACCGCAACCGCGGGGCACGGACCGGTGCCTGGTGGCCCGTCACGGGGGTGCGGGCCGCCGGGCGCCCTGGACCGCGCGCCCACGGTCGGCGCAATCGGCGGTGCGGGCGACCGGATGCGCCGAGACTCGGCGCGTGCAGCCGAAACGCGACCCCGCCCTGACCTGGGCCATGGTGGCGCTCACCATGGCGACGGGGTTGGTCGAGGCGGTCAGCTTTCTCGCGCTGGGCCCGGTCTTCACGGCTGTCCAGACGGGCAACATGCTGCTGATGTCCTTCGCGCTCGCCGGCGTCGGCGGCCTGTCCGTTGCCGCGTGCGCGGCCTCGCTGGTGGGATTCACCGTGGGGGCCGTGCTGTCCGCCCGGTTCGAATCCCACGCACAGGTGCGCGGCCACCGGTGGTTCACGGACGCCCTGTTCGCCGAGGCCGGACTGCTGGTCGTCGCCGCCTTGGTGGCCTGGGGGATGGAGCGGGGCGGCGAACCGGTCACCGGCAGGCACTACACGGTGTCCGCACTGGTGGCGCTGGCCATGGGGGTCCGCAATGTCACCACCCTGCGGGCGAAGGTGCCGGGCATGCCCACCACCGTCACCACCCGGGCGTTCACCGCACTCATCGGCGGTTCCCGCCTCGCGCTCGACGCCCTGATCGAACCGGGGGCGCGGAACGAGGTCCGGCGCGCGGCCTCGGTGGCGGCCATGTTCGCGGGCGGTCTGCTGGGCGCGTGGATGATCCACGACGAACAGCTCGCTCCGCCGGTGGTCCTGCTGGTCATCGGCGCCTTTGTGCTGGTCGTCGCGGTCGGCTTCTCCTTCGTGCGGCGCAAGGCCTCCCCCGAGCCCCGCTGACGGGGCCCGCCGGGGCGGACCCCGTCCGCCGTCAGGCCCCGTCCTGCGGAGCGCACCGTCGTTCCGGCAGCAGCCGCGAGCCGGTCATGCGGTCGCCGAAGACGTCGTCCGGGTTGGACAGGACACAGGTCTCCAGGGACAGACAGCCGCAGCCGATGCAGTCGGTGAGATGGTCGCGCAGCCGTCCGAGCTGTTTGATGCGCTCGTCGAGCTCGGAGCGCCAGGCCTCGGAGAGCCGTGCCCAGTCCTCGCGGTTGGGCGTGCGCTCCTCCGGCAGTTCGGCGAGCGCGTCCCGGATGGTGGCGAGCGGGATGCCGACCCGCTGGGCCGCGCGGACGAAGGCGACCCGGCGCAGCGCGTCACGTCCGTACCGGCGCTGGTTGCCCGCGGTCCTGCGACTGCTGATGAGCCCTTTGGACTCGTAGAAGTGCAGGGCCGAAACGGCGGCTCCGCTGCGCGCGGACAGCTGGCCGACGCTGAGTTCGTGAATCTTCCCCGGAATCTGCGGCACCTCGGGAGCCTACGTGACCTGCGGTGCGGGCATCCGTTGACAGAAGCCTCCACCCCGACCATGCTAAGCAGTCGCTTAGACATCAGCGTGGACCGGATGAGAGGCAGGGAACAGGGACATGACCGAGCCGAGGATCTTCACATCCGCCGAGGAGCTGACCGCCGGGGTCGGCGAGCAACTGGGCTACAGCGACTGGCTGGAGATCGAGCAGAAGCGCATCGACCTCTTCGCCGATGCCACCGGCGATCACCAGTGGATCCATGTGGACCCCCAGCGCGCCGCCGCCGGGCCGTTCGGGAAGACCATCGCGCACGGCTATCTGACGCTGTCGCTGCTGCCGACGCTCGTGCCGCAGATCATGCGGGTCGAGGGCATGAAGATGGGCATCAACTACGGGACCAACAAGGTCCGCTTCCCCGCACCCGTGCCGGTCGGCTCACGACTGCGCGCGACCGCCGTCCTCAAGAGCGTCGAGGAGGCGGGCGGCGGCGTGCAGGTGACGGCCGTCGTGACCGTGGAGCGCGAGGGTTCGGACAAGCCGGTGTGCGTCGCCGAGTCGGTGTCCCGCTACTTCTTCTGACCGGGGCCGGGATTACTCACTGCCCGGGACCGGGACCGGGGTTACCCAACGCCCGGGACCGCGATCGGGACCGGAGCCGCTGCCGCTGCCGCTGCCCGGCGTTCCGCTCACTTCCGGGCGGAGACCATGCGCAGGACGAGGTCGGCGTAGAGTGCGCCGACCTCCTCCGGCGTCCTGCGGCCCTGGGTGCTGAACCACCGTGCCACATCGATGCAGAGCGACAGCACCGCCAGCGTGGTCCCCGGCACGTCAGGGACGTCGAACTCCCCCGCCTCCACGCCGTCGCGCAGAATCTGGCGCACGACGGCGTCGCTGCGGCGGCGCAGCTCCACGATCTCGGTCCGGTGCTCCTCGGAGAGCGCGTCGAGCTCGTACTGCACCACGCGCGCGGTGTCGTGCCGCCCGGCGTGCCAGCGGACGAAGGAGCTCACGGCCGCGGCGAGCCGCTCGCTGGGCGTGCCCCCGCCCTCGGAGGCCGTCGACAGAACCTCGAGCGCCTTGTCGTGCCCGATCCGGCTGATCCGGTGGAGCAGCTCCTCCTTGGTCTTGTAGTGGATGTAGAGTGCGGCGGGGCTCATCCCCGCACGGCCGGCGATGTCCCGCGTCGTCGTCGCGTGATAGCCCCGTTCGGCGAAGGCCTCGACGGCGGCGACCAGGAGCTTCCTCGCGGCTTCGGGAGCGACCTCGCCCCATGGCACTTCCTCGCCCGTCGTGTCCTCCGCCGCAGTCATCGCTCGCCCCTTCTCCACTCAGCAGGACGCCCACCATACCCCGAACCTGAGCAAGCGCTTAGAGCTTCTGGAACGGGTCGTGCTCGGCCAGCAGTTTCTCCAGCCGGGCCTGGTCGACACGGCTCACGATCTGTCCGGCCTCCTGCTTGTCCCTGATCACCTTGGCCAGGGTGAACGCCGAGGTCGTCAGATAGAGGACCGTGATACCGAGGAAGGCCCGCACCCACACGTCGGCGTCCAGATTCAAGATCCCGACGGCGACCGCGCCGAGCGCGATGGCGAAGGAGGCGACGGCCTGGCCGTAGTACGCCGTCGTGTTCTGCTGCTTGACCCCTGTCTCACTCATGCCCGAAAGGATGCGCGGACGCGGGCCGCGCATCATCCGCGTCCGTACTCAGCCACACACCCGGTCGGATACTCAGGCAGGTACGCAGGCACGCGCTCAACCCCGCACTCGGGCAGGCGGGTTCAGAAGGCGGAGACCCCCGTCAGCGCCCGTCCGATGATGAGCTTCTGGATCTGGCTGGTGCCCTCGTACAGGGTCATCACCCGTGCGTCGCGGAGCAGTTTGCCCACCGGGTACTCGTCGATGTAGCCGTAGCCGCCGAAGACCTGCAGGGCGTTGTTCGCGGCGCGCACGGCCGCCTCGGAGGCGAAGAGCTTGGCCTTGGACGCGGCGGTGGCGAAGTCCTGGCCCCGGTCGACGAGATCGGCGACCCGCCAGGTCAGCAGCCGCGCCGCGTCCACGTCCACGGCGATGTCGCTGATCAGCTCCTGCACCAGCTGGTACGAGGCGATCGGCTTGCCGAACTGCTCGCGCTCCCCCGCGTAGCCGACGGCGGCGTCGAGCGCGGCCTGGGCGATGCCGACGCAGCCCGCGGCCACCGACATGCGTCCCTTGGCGAGCGCGGACATGGCGATCGAGAAGCCCTTGCCCTCGGGCCCGAGCATGGCCCCGGCCGGCACCCGGACGTCTTCCAGAACCAGTTCGGCGGTGGCCTGGCCACGCAGGCCCAGCTTGCCGTGGATCGTGCGGCGGGTCAGCCCGGGGGCGTCGGCGGGTACGAGGAAGGCGGAGACACCGCGGTGGCCCGGGGTGTCGCCGGTGCGGGCGAAGAGCAGCACCACATCGGCCCAGGTGCCGTTGGTGATGAACATCTTCGAGCCGTTGATGACGTACGTGTCGCCGTCCCGTACGGCGCGGGTGGCGAGGTTGCCCGCGTCGGAGCCGGTCCCGGGCTCGGTCAGCCCGAAGCAGCCGAGGGCCTCGCCGGCGGTGAGCCTCGGCAGCCAGTGCCGCTTCTGCTCCTCGCCGCCCCAGGCGGCGATGGTCTTGGTGACCAGCCCGAGAGAGACCGAGACGATGCCCCGGACCGACGAGTCACCGCGCCCGAGCTCCTCCGTGACCAGGCAGTACGCGAGATGGTCGCCGCCCGAGCCGCCGTACTCCTCGTCGACGGTGAGCCCGAGGAAGCCGACCGAGCCCAGCTTCTTCACGATCGACCTGTCGACGTTCTCGGCCCGGTCCCAGTCGACGACATGCGGGGTGACCTCACGGTCGACGAAGTCGCGGGCGAGCCGCCGGACGGCCTTCTGCTCCTCGCTCAACTCCAGGTTCACCACGGAACATCCCGCCTTTAACTATCACTGCTAGTTTCTGGTTGGCAGGGCCTACTATGTGCCGCATGGCCCGACCGCGCAAGCCCCTCCTCAGCAGAGACCGCATCGTCGGGACGGCGAGCGCGCTCGTGGACGCGGAGGGCCTCGACGCGGTCTCGACCCGCCGGCTCGCCGCGGAGCTGGGGGTGAGCGGACCCTCCCTCTACAACCACTTCCGCAACAAGGACGAGATCCTGGACGCGGTCGCCGACGCGGTCAGCGCGAAGGTCGACCTGTCGATGTTCGACGAGACCGACGCCCGCGACTGGCGCACCGCGCTGCACGACTGGGCCGTCTCCTACCGGGCCGCCCTCGCGGACCACCCCAACATCGTCCCGGTCCTCGCCCGCGGCCCCGGCCGCCGCCCGGCCGGCCTGAAGGTCGCCGACGCCGTCTTCGGCGCCATGGTCAGGGCCGGCTGGCCGCCGGCCCAGGCCACCCACATCGGCGCCCTGATGCGGTACTTCATCACGGGCTCGGCACTCGGCTCCTTCGCCCGGGGCTTCGTAAATGACGAGACCGCCTACGACCCGGCCGACTACCCTCACCTCGGCCAGGCCCATCTGCTCGCCGACCGGCAGGAGCAGGTCGACGAGGGCGCGTTCGAGACAGGGCTCCGGGCCCTGCTGGACGGGCTGGGGGTGCAGTACGAGGCGGGGGTACGGGGGACGTGGGCGAAGAAGGACTCGGCGGGCGGCTCGTAAGGGCGGTACGGGCAGGGGACGCCGAATCGGTACGGGCCCTGCTCGAAGAGGGCGCCGATCCGGACGTGCTCGACGCGGACGGCCTCCCGGTGCTGTGCACCGCTGTTGCTGCGTACGACGACCCCGTCGCCGAAGCTCTGATGGAGGGCGGCGCGGACCCCGACAGGCCGTTGCCGGACGGGACCACGCCGTTGCTGCGGGCGGTCGATCTCGGTTCTCCGGCGATCTTCTCGACCGTACTGGGGCACGAACCCCGGCTACGGCTCCCGGAGGCTGCCCGGGAACGGCTCCTCACCCTGGCCAGGACCTGGTACGAGACGGGTGCGGCCGAGGAGCTGCGTCGCCGGACCGGGGCGACGGGCCCCGCCGAGACGGTCCGGGTCCAGGACGACGAGTACAGCCATGTCGACCAGGTCACGCTCGGCGGACTCACCGTGCGGGCCGGTCACGGCGCCGTCCTGACCTCACTGGAGTGGGCCTTCCGCGTCCTGCCGCCCGTCGAGGAGCTCGTGGCCCGCGGTCTGAAGTACCCCGATGAGGACCATGTGGACTGGTGGTCGGCCAAGTGGATTCTCAGCCGGCGGCGCAGCAAGGAGACCTGGCTGGCCGTGACGGACTTCCGGCACCATCCCGACCCCGCCCATCGCCGTTTCGTGCTCGATTTCCTTCGGATCAGATCGCTGGTGGGGGCCAGCGACAGGAACTCGTACGACAAGGAGGAGAGCGAGCTCTTCGCCGCGTGGGCGGCCGAGGAGACGGACGTCGACGTCCTCGCGAAGGTCCTCGATGTCTTCGGCGGTTGCGAGCACCCCGGACAGGAAGCCATCGGGCTCCGGTACGCCGGCCATCCGGATCCTCACGTGCGCCGGGAAGTGCCGTACCTCCTCGGCACGTACGGCTCACCCCTCACGCCGACGGCAAGGACCGCGCTGCTCGCTCTCGTGCGGGACCCCGCCCCCGAGGTCCGCGCCGCCGTGGGCACGGCGCTCGGCACATGGCACGACCTCACCCCCGAGGTCTCCGAGGCGCTGCTCTCCCTGGTCCGGGATCCGGAGGCCGGAGTGCGAGGGGCTGCCGCGGCGGCACTCGCCGCGTGCCCGGACCGTACGCCCGCCGCAACGGAGGCCCTTGTGGCGCTGCTCGACGACGAGGAGTTGCTGATCCGCCTGGAGGCCGTGTACGGACTGGCCAAGCGGGACGACCCCCGCTGTGTGGAAGGGCTTGCACGGATCGGCCCGCTCGACCCCGCGTTCGACGACGACCACAGGCGCTCCGCCGTCTGGCGCTACCAGTGGCGCATGCGGGAGGAAGCTTCGGCCACCGCCGAACAGTGAGTGCGCCACCTGACCGATGACGGGCTCGGCTGGTTCCGGGAGCTGGGGATCGCCCTGGAGCCAGGCGGCAGCAGGCCGCTTGCCCGCGCCTGTCCGGACTGGACGCAGCGCACACCGCACCTGGCCGCAGTCGCGGGCGCGGAGCTGTGCCGGCATGCCCTGGGCTCCGGCTGGTGCGTACGCATCGGCTCGGAACGTGCGGTGAAGGTCACCCCGGACGGGGAGCGGGCCCTCCGCGACCTGCTGGGCATACCGGCACAGGCACTGCGGTGAGGGATATTGCGGTGCGTGCCGAAGAGTCCGCGGCGTACGGTCACCGCATGACCAAGACCCAGTGGCGCGCCTTCGGCGCGGCCGCGACCACCGTCGTCCTCTGGGCCTCGGCCTTCGTCTCGATCCGCAGCGCCGGCGCGGAGTACTCCCCCGGCGCGCTCGCCCTCGGCCGGCTCCTCGCCGGCGCGCTGGTCCTCGGCGCCATATGCGCCGTGCGCCGTGAGGGACTGCCGCCCCGGGCCGCGTGGCCCGGGATCGCGATCTCCGGCCTGCTCTGGTTCGGGCTTTACATGGTGGTCCTGAACTGGGGCGAGCAGAAGGTGGACGCGGGCACGGCGGCACTGGTCGTCAATGTCGGCCCGCTGGTGATGGCACTGCTCGCCGGTTGGCTGCTCAAGGAGGGGCTGCCGGCGCGGCTGCTCGCCGGGATGGGTGTGTCGTTCGCGGGCGCGGCGGTGGTCGGTCTTTCGATGTCCGGTGAGGGCTCCGCGTCCGTGCTGGGTGTGCTGCTCTGTCTGCTGGCAGCGGTGTCGTACGCCGCCGGTGTGGTCGGCCAGAAGCCGGCGCTTCGGCACGCGTCCGCGCTGCAGGTGACGACCTGGGGCTGTGTGATCGGCGCGGTGGCGTGTCTGCCGTTCGCGGGGGTGCTGCTCCGTGAGGCCGCCGACGCCTCCGTGCCGGCGACGCTGAACATGGTGTACCTGGGGGTGTTCCCGACCGCGCTCGCCTTCACGACGTGGGCGTACGCCCTGGCCCGTACGACCGCCGGGAAGATGGGCGCGACCACGTATGCGGTGCCCGCGCTGGTGGTGCTGATGTCGTGGCTCTTCCTCGACGAGGTGCCGGGACTGCTGACACTGCTGGGCGGTGCGGTGTGCCTGGCGGGCGTCGCGGTGTCCCGCTCCAGGTCCCGTACGCCGGCCCGGAAGGACCGGACCGGCGTCACGGATGCCGCCGTGGCGGCCGGGGCACCCGGGGCGACCGGGGTCACGCCCGGGCAGCCGCCCGCTTCGCGAGAATCCTGATGGACACGAGCGCGATGACGGCCAGGCCGATGATGTAGCCGGAGACGGCCATCGAGGTGCCGGTCGCCTCCAGCAGCAGCACCATGACGAACGGCGCCAGGCCGCCGCCGAAGACCGCCGCGATCTGGTAGCCGAGGGAGGCGCCGGTGTACCGCATCTCCGCCGTGAACAGCTCGGCGAAGAGCGCGGCCTGCGGCCCGTACATGATGCTGAGGAAGCAGCTGGTGACGAAGGTGCCGACGGCCAGCCACAGCAGCGACTTGGTGTCGATGAGCAGGAACAGCGGGACTGCCCAGACGAGCAGGCCGACCGCGCCGGCCGCGTAGATCCGCAGCCGTCCGACGCGGTCGGAGAGCGCAGCGGCGGCGGGTATCAGCGCGAGCTGGGTGAGGCTGACACAGAGCGAGACGGTGAGCACCGCTTCACGCTTCATGCCGAGTTCACGGGTCGAGTAGTCCAGCACGCCGGTGATGATGATGTAGAAGGTCGCGGTGTTGACCGCGAAGGAGCCGCCGGCGAGGAAGACCGTGCCGAGGTGCCGGCGCAGGATCGTTCCCAGCGGGGACCGGGTCCGGGTCTCGCCCTTCTCCTGCTCGGCCAGGGCCTTTTCGGCCTCGCGGAATTCGGGGGTCTCCTCGACCCGGGTGTGGATGTACCAGGCGAGGCCGAGGACGAGGAAGCCGACGAAGAACGGCACCCGCCAGCCCCAGGACGCGAAGGCGGCGTCGTCGGTGAACGCGCCCCCCGCCAGGAAGACGGTGTTCGCGGTGACCACACCGATGGGCACGCCGAGCTGGACGAGGCTGCCGTACAGTCCGCGCTTGCCCTCGGGGGCGTACTCGGTGGCCATCAGCATCGCGCCGCCCCACTGCGCCCCGACCGCGATGCCCTGCATGACGCGGAGCAGCACCAGCAGGATCGGGGCCGCGATGCCGATCGTCTCGTACGTGGGCAGCAGCCCGATGCCGGCGGTGGCGATGCCCATCAGGGTGAGCGCCAGGACGAGCATCGGCTTGCGGCCGCGCTTGTCACCGAGCTGGCCGGCGATGATGCCGCCGACGGGCCGGGCGAGGAAGCCGACCGCGAAGGTGGCGAAGGCGGCGAGGACACCGGCCGAGGAGTTGCCCGCGGGGAAGTAGAGGTCCCCGAGGACGAGGGCGGCGGCGATACCGAAGACGAAGTAGTCGTACCACTCGACGGCGGACGCGAGGGCGGCGACGGTGGCCACCCGGCGGCGGTGCCGGTCGGTGGGAGCGGTCGAATGTGCCGTACCGGCGAGCGGGGAAGGGGGTGCCGTGTCCATGCGTGCACACTCCGATTGGGTGCGGGGGACGAGGAGTGCGGGGACCGTACCGACCGGATGGTATGGCGGTCAACGGTTCATGCAGCAGGAGTTTTTTGCTCGATCATTACCCGTCAGTAGCGGGACGGTCGTGGAAGGGTGGTCGCCGTGCGCTACACATTCCCGCCCGCGACCGCGGCCTGGCGGCATGAGGACGCCCGGGCGGGCTTCGAGGTCGCGTTCTTCCAGCTCCTGGACGACGGCTGGCGCGTCGAGGGGTGCACGACCGCGGTGGAGGACGGCAATGCCTTCACGGTCGAGTACACCATCGAGCTGGACGCGGCCGGAAGGACCCGCGCCGCACGGGTCCGCGGCCGGGCGCCGTCGGGCGCCCGGACGACCGAACTGACGACGGACGGGTCGGGGCACTGGCTGGTCGACGGCAGCCCCGCGCCGCACCTCGACGGCTGCTTCGACGTGGACCTGGAGTCCTCGGCCCTGACCAATGCCCTGCCCGTGCGCCGGCTGGAGTTGCCCCTGGGGGCCGCGGCGGCTGCGCCGGCGGCGTACGTCCGCGCGCTCGGCCTCACGGTCGAGCGGCTGGAGCAGACGTACACGCGCACCACCGAGGAGACCAGGCACGAGCGCTACGACTACGCGGCTCCCGCCTTCGGCTTCGAGTGCCGCATGGTCTACGACGAGTCCGGGCTGCCGCTGGAGTATCCGGGGATCG
>NZ_JBSGZO010000166.1:0-16633 GCF_053611045.1 Streptomyces sp. NPDC054841
CCAGCAGGGCGCCGACCGCGGCAAAGACGTCCGACTCGGGGCCGGTACGGGCCGCCAGCGCGGCCCGGCCGAGGCGCTCGACGGAGCGCTGTGGGTTCCGGGAGCCGAGGGCCGCCCACAGGAAGCGGGCCGTCTGCCCAAGAGTGACTGCGATGTCTATCGCGTCGGCTCCGCTGAGCTGGCGCTCGTAGAGTTCGGCCGCGCTGATGCCCGAGGCGAGCCGGGAGCCCAGGACGGCGCCCGCGGAGGTGCCGATGACGACGTCGGCACGCGCCACGTCGATCCCCGCCTCGCAGAGCCCGGCGAGCGCGCCGGCCGCCCAGGCACCACCGACCGCCCCGCCACCGCCCAGCACCAGTGCCGTGTCCGCCATCGTCCACCCCCTCACTTAAATGGGGACCACTCCCCACTTGAGGGACCGACGATAGCATCGGTACCGGGGAGTGATCCCCAGTACTGTCGAGGGGTGAAGTCATGACGGTCGGCGCACAAGGGCCGGATCCGGTACGGCGGCGCGATGCGCGGCGCAACCGTGAGCTGCTGGTGGAGGCGGCCCGCGAGGTGTTCGCCGAGCAGGGGCTGGACGCGCCACTCGACGTGATCGCCCGCCGGGCGGGCGTGGGAAACGCCACCCTGTACCGCCATTTCCCCAGCCGCGCCGCGCTCGTCGACGAGGTCTTCCGGGATGCCCTGGCGGAGACCATGGCCGCCGGGGAGCGGGCCCGGACCGCTGAGGACGGCTGGTCAGGACTGCTGGCCTACGTCGAAACGGTCTTCGCGGGCCTGGCCGCCGACCGCGGTACGAACGACTTGATGACCACACACCTGGACAGCGTCGACTCACTGGACGCCGTCCACGCCCACAACCGCGAGACCGTGGATCTGCTTCTGCGCCGCGGCCGCGAACAGGGCACCATTCGCGACGATCTCAGCACCGAGGATCTCCTCTTCGCGCTGGCGGCGCTCGGCCGGGCCGTCCCGGCCCTCACCGCCACGAGCCCGGACGCCTGGCGCCGCCCTCTCGCCCTGCTCCTCGACGGCCTGCGCGCCTCCCCCGCCGCCGGCCGCCTGCCCGAGCCCCCGCTCACCTCGGCCCAACTCGGCCAGGTCCTGGGACACTTGGGCCCGCACCGAGACTGACCGGAACGCCCAAGTGGCCTGCCTGGGAAGCGATGCTCACGATCGCGTCTGCCTGGCGGGACTTGGCCGACATGCCTGAGGATGCGCGGCACATGGCTCCGGACACTGCATCAGGTCGGCCTTGAGCGTGCTCCGTCAGGGTGGCGTCAGGGTGGCGAACCAGAAGACCCGCTCACATCCGTGATGCTCATGGCCGAAGCCGTCGGACTCAGACGAGAGCGTCGAGCAACTCACGCTCGCGCTGGGCGCTGAGGCCGGCTCGCCTGGACCGGTCCAGACCCTGCTCGCGTTCCCAGAGCAGCGTGTCGGCCAGCAGTTCCGTCCGGGGCCGATGACGGAGCGCCGCGACGCGCGCCGCAGACCCGTTCCGGGCCGACCAGCCTTTCCAGTCCGGATCGACCAGCCACATCGGCAGCGACTGGGTGCCCATGTACTCGGCCACGCCGTTCGCGAGCAGCCATGCCGAGTCGGCGGTGACCACCGGCCCGGTGTGCCCGCCGATGGCGCGGCACAGCCCGATCCACTCTCCGAACGGAACGACCGGACCGACGGCGTCGTATGTGCCGGTGCTGCCCGTCTCCGCGGTGTCGAGCAGCCAGGCGGTGAGGTCCCGCACGTCGACTGCCTGTGTCGGCATGGCCGGTGCGTCCGGAACCAGCATCGGCCCTTGCGGATCGCGTGCGGCACGGGCCACCCAGTAGCCGGAGCGCCCGCTGTGATCACCAGGGCCGCCGATGAGACCAGCGCGTGCGATGAGGAGGCGGTCGCCCACGACGGCCGTCGACGCCTGCTCGCAGGCGACCTTCGCCTCGCCGTACAACGCGCGGTCGACCTCGCTTCGGTCGGTCGGAGCATGGAGGGCCGCGAACTCGTCCGCGTCCGGCGTCGCATGGGAGGTGTAGGCGCTGATGGAGGAGACATAGGTCCAGTGCCTGGCCCTGCCGCCCAGTGTGCCGAGCGCCTCACGAACGAAACCTGGCTGCCATGACACCTCGACGACCGCATCCCATTCGCGGTCGAGCAGTGGTTCGTACGCCGAAGGATCGCGCCGGTCGGCGGCCACCAGCCTCGCTCCGTACGCGGCTTCTCCGCTTTCGCCACGCGCGAGGCACGTCACCCGATGGCCGCGCTCAACAGCCTGCCGCGACAGCTCCCGGCCCACCCATGCTGTTCCACCCAGAACCAAGATCTCCATCCGGACACCCAAGCACCGCGAACACCGAGCGTCGAGGCGGGTTCACTGACAGCGGACCCGAGTCGTGGCGTCCTCCTGGGCGTGAATGCCCGGGATCTGTGATGGCGGTGGCAGCAGCCACGATCGTTTGATTGCCCGTTCCACGATCTGGTGCTTCCTGTACCACTCTTGGCCTGCTCAGCGACCACTCTTGGCCTGCTCAGCGGTCAGGACGAGGGCGGGTCGGGGCGGTCACCGATCGGCGTACAGCGCCTCCAGTTCCCCCGAGAGCGCGGCGCGTACGTGGCGGGTGACCTCGTCGACCAGCACTTCGGGTTCGTCATTGAGCAGCGCCGCCATCGTCTTCTCGGCCACGTCGGCCGCGAGGATCTTCGGGGAGTCGATGCCCGCCGCCAAGTCGGTGTCGACATAGCCGGCATGCACGCCGACCACCAGCGTGCCCTGCTCCCGCAGCGCCAGCCGGAAGGCGTTCGTCAGCGACCACTGAGCGGACTTGGAGGCCGCGTAGCTCGGAAGCCGCCTGTTGGCCACCCACGACGCGACGGACAGCATGCTGACCAGCGCTCCCCCGCCATTGGCAGCCAATACGGGCGCGAACGCACGCGAGACAGCCCAGGTGCCGAAGTAGTTGACCTCCATCTCGCGCCTGGCACCGTCGAACGACCCCTCGAGGAGGGACGGGCCACCGGCGACCCCGGCGTTGTTGATGACGATGCTGACATCGCCGGCGGCACGTGCGGTTGCGGCGACCTGCTCCTCGTCGGTGACGTCCAGTCGCAGCGGAACGAGCCCGGGGTCCCGGACGCTCTCCGGCTTCCGGACACCGGCGTAAACCTTGGCGGCGCCGTGAGCGAGCAGTGCCTGGGCGAAGGCCAGCCCGATGCCGCGGTTGGCTCCCGTGACAAGGGCCACCGAACCCTTGATGTCCATGATCACCCCTCCCTGCGAGCGGTGTGGGGGACTCCTTTCTTCTGACGCTAAGCCCCGGACAGCGACTGATCCACCCGTCACCCGACTGCACCTGAGCCGATGCCGCTTCGCGCACTCGATGCCTGAGCCGGGCGTGCCGGACATGCTTGTGGCCTGCGAGAACGTGCAGAAGGGGGCGACATCCCCCGTGAGGGGGCAGGCCGGCGCCCAGGCCCCGGACCGTGTCCTACGTGGTGACGCAGAAATCCGGGACGGCCGTGCCGGGTGCTCGTTCCCCGGCTCAGCCTGTGCGTTTCTCAGGATGGGGAGCCGGAACCACGGCTTGTGAACAGGGCCGCGAGAGAGACGCCCGCCCCGGGCCGTGGCTCGGGGCGGGCGGCGCGCCTGTCTGCGGAGACGTGGCGTTCGTATCAGCCGGCGCTGGGGCTGTCGCTCGGTGCCGGCGCGGGCGGGCTTTCCGGCCGGTCCGCTGCCGGAGCCGGTTCCGCTGCCGGAGAGGGGGTGGTCTTCTCCGGGGTGCAGGTGACCTTGTCGCGGGGCGTGTAGTGGGTCTGGAAGTTCTCCCGCTTGACTTCCCGGCCGTCCTGGACGAAGACGCGGTCCACGGCGACGTCGAAGCCTTCGAGCGGGGTCTGGACCTCGCACGTGGGGCCGCTGCCGGTGCGTGTGCCCGGCGGTGTGATGTGGGTGCGCGGTCCCTGGGTCGCGCGTATCTCGTCGTACTTCTTGGTGCCGAGGAAGGTGATGGTCACCGAGGTGTCGGTGGATTCGGCCTGGATGTAGAGGGCGTGGTCCAGGTCGTTGGTGAAGCGCAGGTCGAGGGTGCCCCACGCGACGGTGGCCTCGCGGCCTTCCGGATAGCGTTCGATGTAGAAGGAGTGGGCGCCGTACTCGAGGGGTTTGACACCCGCGAAGAACATGGCGTTGAACATGGTGGTGGCGACGGCGGACACGCCGCCGCCGGGAGACTTCTCGTACTGACCGTTGTTGATCATGATGCCGTCGACGAAGCCGTTCTCCTTCGTACGCTCGCCGACGGTCTTGTTGAAGCTCCATTCCTGACCGGGCAGGACGACGGAGCCGTTGATGAGTTCCACGGCGCGGGCGATGTTGGTGATGCGGTAAGGAGCGGCCGGGAAGTTCACGGTGAAGGAGGAGACCTTCTCCTTGATGCCGAGTTCCTGCGCCGTGGCGCTCGTGAACTTCGGCTGGAGGGCAGGGGCGGCGATCTCGCCGGTCCGGGCCGCGCCGGTGCGGGTCAGCAGGGGCAGGACGGCCTCGCCGAGTGCGGTGTCGGTGACCTTCCGCCCCACGCGGGCCTCCTTCGCGACCACCACGCGGTCGTTGCCGTCGAGGCGGAGCGCGGCGTCCGAGGGGCCCTGGGCGGCTTCCTGCAGCGGCCGGGCCACAGCGGGGTCGGCGAGCAGGCCCTTGGAGTCCAGGGCCGGTACGAGGCGGCTCCGACTGTCGGGCTTCATCGCCAGATGCTTGCCGAGCGTGGCAGGGCCGATGGATATGCGCTCGCCGGCGAGGGTGAGGGTGAGCGGGCCGGAGAGTGCGGGCCGGGCGAACTGATTCATGGCCCGCTCCGTCTCCTGCGGACCGATCCGCGGCTTCGTCTGCTTCACCGGCATCACGACAGGGCCGGGGCCGCGGCCGGCATCGGTCGTGCGGAGGTAGGCGTCGCGGAGGGTGTGAAGAGCCTGGTCGGTGATCAGGGAGATACCGGTGACCGGAGCGATGGCCCTGGCCCGGCCGCCCTCGAACGAGATCGCCCCGTCGCCGGCCGGCCGCTCGGTGGCCGCGGCCATGCGCTCGACCGCGGCCCGGCTCTTGCGCTCGTCCACGCGTATCACCGGCTCGACGTCCCGACCGCCGGAGTCTACGAGCCTGCCGGCCACGGTGAGGGGGTCGGAGCCTGCGCGAGCGGCGCGGTCGGCGGTCGCGGCGGTGTCCAGGGACAGTCCGAGCGCGGCGGGATCGGCCTTCTCGATGCGGTCACCGATCTTCATCGCAACCTGCGCCGCGAAGGCCGGCGCGAGTTTCTCGTCCAGGACCCGCTGGGCCTCCGCTCGGCTCATGCGGCCGATGTCGACCCCTCGCACCTGAGTGCCCTCGGGGATGTCGCTGGTCGCCAGCCCTGCGGTGTAGATGCCGCCCAGGGCCAGCAGGACTACGCCTCCTGCGGCGGGCAGAGCGTTCCCTGTGGCAGGCAGAGCAATCCGCCAGGTGCCCGTTGTGCGCGGTGCGCGTCCCATGTATCTCCCTGTAGCGCCGGCCGGCCGGAAAGGCGCTTGGGAACGCCAGAACAGCCCGATGTACGTGGATTTGCCCAAAACGATCCGGCAAAACAGGCAAAAAGAGATCAAAATGTGATTGGTTTCACGAGGGCGGAATCCCCCGGATGCCCGGATTCCCTGGAGCCTCTGGGGTGCCTGGAACCCTTGGGGCGCTTGGGTTGAGGGGTCGGGGCGCACGCGGTGTACGGGAAGTGGCGGGCGTACGGGGGTAGCGGGCGTACGGGGGTTCGCGCCGCTCCGCCGGACACCCGAGCGTCGGCTGGAGCGCGGGCCTTCAAGGCCGGCAAGCTCAGCAAGATCGTCGCGGAAACCCGGCAGCACGAGGGCTTCCACTTCGACCCTGTCCCAGGTGGCATCCGTCACGGGCCTCCCGGCCTGCGCCGGAAGGCCTGCGCCGGAAGGCCCGTGGCGGAAGGTTGTCACGTGCCCCTGAGAGCGGGTTCGAGGTCGGGCTTGCCCGCCGGCGGCTGGGGGGCGTCGTGATGCCTGAACAGTTTGCCGGGCCACCACATCCAGCGGCCCACGTCCAGGGTCAGCGCGGTGACCAGCACCGAGCGGACGATCATGGTGTCCAGCAGCACGCCGAACGCAACCGCGAACCCGAGCTCGGCCGCGAACACCAGCGGCAGCGAGGCCATCGCCGCGAAGGTGCCGGCCAGCACCAGACCCGCTGAGGTGATCACACCTCCGGTGGCGGACAGACCCATCAGCGCGCCGCGCCGGGTGCCGTGCAGCAATGTCACTTCGCGTACCCGGATGACCAGGAAGATGTTGTAGTCGATGCCCAGGGCGACCAGGAACACGAACGTCAGGAGCGGGAAGGAGGCTTCCGCCCCGGCGAGGTGGAACACGTGGTTGAACATCAGACTGCTCACGCCGAGGGCCGCTCCGAACGACAGCACCACCGTCGCCATGAGCAGCAGTGGTGCGACGATCGCCCGCAGCAGCAGAGTGAGGATGAGGAACACCACGATCAGCACGATGGGGATGATCACCTTGGAGTCGCGGGCGGCCGCTTCCTGCGTGTCGAGAACGATCGCCGTGTTGCCGCCGACCTGGGCATCCGCACCCTCGATCGTGTGGACCGCGGTTCGGGCCCGCTCCACGGTCCGCATGGCGGCCGTGCTGCTGGGGTCGTCCTTGAGCTCCCCGAGCACGATGGCCTCACCGTTCTTGACCACCGGCGGCGAGACGGCGGCGACGCCCGGCACGCCGGACAGCGCGGTCTTCACCTGCTCCGCCGAGGCGGCCTTGGCCACGACGTAGACGGGGTCGCCCGACCCGGCCGGGAAGTGCCTGGACTGGATCTCCTCGCCGACCGCCATCTGCGGCTTGTTGGTGAACTGGTCCTTGTTGGCAAGCCCGTCGGCCTTGAGCCCGAACACCCCGAGCGCCATGACGCCGAGGACGAACGCGGTGCCGGTCCACACGATCCGCGGCCGACCGGAGACGGCGGTGCCGACCCGGGTCCAGATGCCCTCCTTGGTCGCTGTGCCCGATCCGTACGACGGCTTCACCGGCCAGAAGATCCAACGGCCGCAGATGACCAGCAGAGCCGGCATCAGGGTGACCATGGCGAGCAGCCCGACGAGTATGCCGACGGCACAGGCCGGCCCGAGCCCCTGGGTGGAGTTGAGGGTGGCCAGCATCAGCAGCATCAGGCTGACCGCGACGGTCGCGGCGCTGGCGATGATGGCGGGACCGGAGCGGTGCAGGGCCTCCACCATCGCCTCGTGCCGGTCCTCGTGCCGCTGCAACTCCTCGCGGTACCGCGAGGTGAGCAGGAGAGCGTAGTCGGTGGCGGCGCCGAACACCAGCACGGTCAGGATGAAGCTGGTCTGCTTGTTGACGGTGAGTCCGGCGTTCTTCGCCAGCAGGTAGATCACCGCTTCCGACGCGACCAGGGCGCCGCCCGCGGTCACCAGGGGCAGCAGCGGCAGCAAAGGGCTGCGGTAGGTGAGCAGCAGGATGACGACCACCACCACTGCGGTGATCGTCGTCAGGCTCCCTCCCCCGCTGAATGCCTTGATCGAGTCGGATGCGTAACCGGCCGGTCCGGTGACGTGGAATCCGAGACCGTCCGCGTTCTTCTCGCCGACCTCGGTCATGTCGTCGACGACCTTGCCGATGCCTTCCCAGCCCGTCTTGTCCTTGCGCACGTGGACCACGGTCTGGATGGCCTTGCCGTCCTGGGCCTTCAACGGGCCCTGCGGCTGCCCCACGACGTTCTTGACGCCCTTGAAGGCTTCGACGTCGACTCGGGCCTTGGCCATGTCGGCGGGCGTGATGCCCCCGGGCCGGTCGTAGACCACGATCGCCGGCAGGGTGTCGGCAGGCTGGAACTTCTCGGCTCGCTCGACGACCTTGGTCGACTCCGCGTTGCCTGGCAGCCAGGCCGAATTGTCGTTCTCCTCGACGTCGCCGAGCTTGCCGGCCAGCATGAGGGCTGGGATCAGCAGGGCGATCCAGAGGGCGAGGATGACCCATTTCGCCACCCTGCCACTGGGCAATGACGCCAATTTACGCACCACGTGGATTCCTCAGTGTTCAGTCGACGTGAGAGAGCTTGTCGGGATTGGCGACGGCGTAGATCCCGCACACCTGGTTGCCGTCCGGGGTGAGGTCGAGGACGAGGACGGCGTAGGGGGTGTCGCCGGCGAACAGCAGCGCTGACGGGTCGCCGTTGACGCTGCGGTAGGCGATGTGGAGGCCCTTGCCGGAGTGGGGGGTGACAGCGGCGAGCAGGCGGGCGACCTTGTCCCGGCCTTGGAGCGGCCGCAGGCCCCCCGCTGCCTTCCCTCCGCCGTCACCCCACAGGGTCACGTCCGGCGCCAACAGCTGCAGGAGGGCGTCCAGGTCACCGCCGAGCGCGGCGGCCAGGAACCGTTCGGTCACCTGCTGCCGGACGTGCGGCTCGGGCTCGTAGCGGGGGCGTCGGGCGTGGACGTGCTCGCGGGCGCGATGGGCGAGCTGGCGAATCGCCGCGGGACTGCGGCCGAGGATTCCTGCGATCTCGGTGTGGGCGTAGCCGAACACCTCGTGCAGGACGAACACCCCGCGTTCCAGCGGAGTGAGGGTTTCCAGGACCACGAGCAGCGCCATCGACACCGACTCGGTGCGCACTGCCGCATCGGCGGCATCGTCGGGGACGTGGGCGTCGTTGAGGGGGCTGACGAGCGGTTCGGGCAGCCATGGCCCGATGTAGGTTTCACGGCGGCGGCTGATGGTGGCCTGCTGGGCGAGGGCCCGGTTCACCGCGATCCGCACCAGGTAGGCGCGCGGGTTGTCGATCCGCTCCGCGCTCGGTGCCTGGTTCCTGGCCGTCCACGACAGCCATGTCTCCTGCAACACGTCCTCGGTGTCGGCGACGCTGCCGAGCATGTTGTAGGCGATGGAGAACAGCAGCTCACGGTGGTCGTGGAACACCTGTGTCGCGGTGTTCGCCACCAGATCCGATGTTGCCTCCCGCGGGCTGCCTTCGGATGGGGCTGCCTGCGAGTCTGGCGGAGGGTGGTACATTGTAGGGCCTCCCGTCGCGGATGCATTCCGGACTGAGAGCAATCCAGGCTCCCGGAATGTGACATCCACCCCCCGGAATGTGATCCACATCTCACCAATGACCCTGCGCCGCCCGGCCGGACGCGGTGAGGTCAGCACCCCGGGACCGGCGTCGTGGCGAACCCGCAACCTCCGACGAGCGACAGCCGCCACCGGTGTCCGCATCCCGAAGAAGCCCGCCGAGGCCGCCGGAGCGCTGAACTCCACAGTCTGCGCGGCCAGTTGAATGAGCTGATATGAGAGCGGGCCCAGCTCCAAGGCCGTGTCGACGCGGCGGCCACCGTCATCGCCGCACTGCACCACGACAACGCGGCCCTATGCAAAGAACTCGCCGGACGCGGCCGAGCTGGTCGCGGCACGGCGCCATCGTCGCCCTCGACGGATGACGCGCCGCCCGCACCAAAACCATTGGTCCTTGCCGAAGGTCTTCAGTGCTGCGGATAGCCGATCTCTGCGATGTCCTCCGCAAGACCGGCGAGGGTGACCTCAGGGTTCAACGCAGCGACCACTGCGTCGGTCAACGGACGCGAGGCAAAGACGTGGCGGACAGCCTCCACGTCGACCGGGACCTCGTAATAGTCCTCGGCCCACTCCTGAAATGCCTCCGCAGAGCGATCCGCCAGCAGCTGGAACAGGTGCCGTGCGCCGTCCGGGTCTCCCGTCGCGCCCTCGGGGAAGTCGATCGTCCCTGTCTTCCAGACATCATCTCCCGTCTCCCGCCACATGCATGCGGTGATGACAGGCATCCCCTCCTCGTCCGAGAATGCGGGTTCTTCAACACACGACCGGAAGACTTCGGGAACCTCGTCGAGCACGCCGGGCCATGGTCCGTCCTCTGCATAGGGGCTCATGGGTGATTCATGAGCGAACCCACGAACGTACGCACCGGCGGCCGAGAAGACGATCGAGTACTCGTCGCCCGACCCGTTGCGCATCGAGGCCATCGCCTCCGTCTCGGACCAGTGGGCATCGAAGGAATAGCATCGGTCGGCCCACTCGGGACTCAGCACCGCCTCCAGCATGGCCATGGAGCGGCAGTGGTCTCGGAGGACTGCTGTCCCGGGCAGCCGCCGAGCAACATCATGAACGGTCATGCGCACATCCAAGCGCACGCTTCTGACACTCCGGATTCCTGCCGGACAGCTGTCTCATGGGACATCGAAACGGCGGAGAACCGCGGGGTCGTGGAGCGGGCGGTGTCCCGGGCACAACCCGGAGCAGGAAGCGCTGATGGCCGCCTCGGTCGGGGTGACACTACTGGTGGCCCTCGCTCGAGGTGGTGCCGATCGTCAGCATCATCCAGGCCGCTGAACAGGCACAGGTACTCTCCGTAGATGCCTCTTGATCAGTACGTCTACTTCGCACTGTCCAGCGAGCGCACCACCGCACAGGAGATGACGGCCTTACTGCGCATCGAACCTGATGAGACGACAGTGCGCGCAAGCCGCTGTGCCGAGCCGGTGCGACCCGTCCTCCATCGCTGGAAAGTCGTGTGCCGAGAGCCGGGCCGGCGGGTCGATGAACAGGTCACCCACGTCCTGGACCGGCTCCGTCCCCACACGGATCGCATCGCTGAGCTCGCGCGGTACCTGGACCGAGAAGAAGGACCGGACCCCTCGGCGGTACTGCAGATCGTGCGCCGCTTCAACGATGTCGAGGGCGCGGACGCGACGGACCCGTCAGGCGCCCCAGGGGGCCCCAACCTCTTCGGCTGGCACTTGGACCGCGAGGTGCTGGACTTCCTCGCCGCCACCGGTGCGGTCCTGGATGTCGACGAGTACGACATGACCCCGGACGTCTCCTGAGGCTGTCTCCCGTACGAGGGGCATGGTGGCGACGGTGCCGGCTGAGCATGTTCACACAGCTCTGAACCGCTCGCGCACGGCCGGCGAACGTGCCCGGGGTCGGCGCCGCAAGTCGCGGGTGTCGCTCAGATCTCGACGGCGGTGTAGGACTCGGTGTAGTGATCGCCGTCGGCCCCGTAGTAGGTGCAGGTGCGTGCGCTCAGGTCGACGTCGTACCAGAGCACCCCGGCCTTCCAGCAGCCGTGGACGAACTCGGGGAAGGTGGACTCACCGGCCTGGTCGGTGCGCAGGGCCGTGATCAGGGCGTCGCGGTCGAACGGCGCGATGTCGACCATGCCGCTGCAGAGCGGCTCGCCCTGGACGGCGACGGGACCGGCGTCGGTGAGGTAGACGAAGGCGTTCGAGGGCACTGCCATGCGGCAGCGGCTGACGCCTGCCTGGCGGAGGGATTCGGCGAGGTAGGGAAAGCCGCCGACTTTCGGCCGGACGGTGGCCGCCCGCTCCAGGGCGGCCTGCAAGGTGGTGATCGCGCTGCTCATCGTTTTCTCCGGACGCAGTGGGGGCTTGCCCGTGCGGGAGTGCGCCACGGTAAGATGACAATAGATTTCCAAACTGTCATCATGTTGTCAATGCGTGGGGAGTGTGGCATGGCCGACGAGATGGCCCTGCTGGTCGCTGACGTGTTCGAAGCGGCGGGTCTGCTCCGCAAGACGGGCGAGGCCATCGCTGCAACCGAGGGGCAGACGCAGGCGCGCTGGCAGCTGCTGAGCGTGGCCGGCGAGAAGGGGCTCACCGTCGCGCAGGCCGCCCGTCGCCTCGGGATCGCCCGCCAGGGAGTCCAGCGCGTCGCCAACGACCTCGTACGGGAGGAGCTGGCCGTCTTCCGGCCCAACCCGGACCATCGCGCATCACCGCTGCTGACCCTCACCCCCGCCGGACAACAGACGCTGGAAAGGATCACCGCCCGCGCGACCCAGGTTCACCGGACACTGACCGCGGAACTCCCCCTCACCGAGATCGCTGCCGCCCGAAGCCTGCTGCACCGCCTGATCGACCAGGTGCACCGCTACGAACAACGCGATGAGACAAGCCGGCACCCGTAGCTCTCGGATCGGATCAGCACCCGCTGCGGTCCCGGCTCAGGGCACGCATCAGAGCACCTTCGCCGGCACTGTCGCGGATCTCGTGACATCCCCGGGCGATCGCAAGCGACAGCGGGGGGCCGCCGTACCGATTGGCTGTCCGGTTCCGGTAAGGTCGCGATCTTCGGCCGGCGCAAGCTCCGGAGTCCCTGAAGGCGAACGCCATGATGAACCTCGACCAGCCCGCCGCACGACTTCGCCTCGACGCCGCGCTCGACGGCCTGGCCGCCACCTTCGGCGGGATGACCGCCCACCCCGACGAGGACAACTGCGAGTGCCACTGGGGAAGCGCGGAAGAGCTCGCGCAGCTCAAGTCGCCGGACACGGAGCTGGACCCCGGCCTTCTGCGGCGCACCTGGCAGGCCCCCGACTGGAGCGACCACGCATCCGTGCTGCGCCGGATCCTGCCCCAATTCGCCACGGCCCTCGTCAGCGGCCGCGTCGAGAGCGTTCTCGGCGTGCAGGACGCCGGACGGTCGTTCGCTCGTGGCCGCTGGCAGCAGTGGCCCGCCGAGCAAGCCGCGGCGGTGTGGGAATTCCTCCACGCCTGGTGGGCCGACACGCTCACCGATCCCCGTCCCGTCGTACCCGCCTACAAGGTTCTCGTGCTGACCGCCGAGGCATCTGCCACGCTCAGCCCGTGGCTCACCACCTGGGAGACGCTGACCGGCGCCCCGGCCGACCAGCACCTGGCCGAGGCTGTGGAACAGTGGGAGTACGACCTGCTCGGCGACCAACTCCCGTGGCATGCCTGGGACAACCAAGAAGCGATGTGCGCCGAGCTGACAGGCTGGCTGGTCCGCCATGCCCCTGCCCGGCTCCGCGCCCACGGCGTGTCCGAGGAACTGCTGCACCGGATACGGCTGCTCGGCCTCACCGGCATCGACCGCTGGGACGACCCACAGTGGCCCGGCCACCGCTACTGATCCACATCAGGCGGTTCCGGCTCCCCGCTGACCGGTCCGCGGGACCTCGTGGGGCAACACTTCGCCGGACTCGGCGACGTTGGTCCCCGCGTGCTGCCGGCGCTCCTTGAGACCTATTCGCCGATGGCGGGGCGGAGTTGGACCAGACCTACCCAGGCGCGGTCGTCTGCCCAGGAGTGGACGGCGCGGACGGCCCAGCGGCCGGGCGGCAGCGGCACGGGGGCCTGCTCCGGCAGCCCTCCGCCGGGGAACTCGACACCCAGCTCATCACCGGCGATGACGGAGTCCATGAGCACGGCCGGGCCGTCCGTCTCCCAGATGCCGCAGTCCTGCCACTCGGTGGCGGGATCGGCGAGGACAGCCTCGGCCTCGGCGAGCAGGCCGCTCTCGGAGCCGGCAGCGAGCCACCGGAGGAAGGCCCGGTGCTCCGTGAGGTAGCAGCTGCTGGCGGGCTCGTCCCCCAGGACCAGGGCCCGCGCCCCGCGCTCCCTCACGGCGATCACGCCGGCCAGAGCGTCCACTTCGCAGGCGCGGTCGTAGTCGTCCGCGGTGTCCCCCTCCCCGAGGACCATCCCCGACTCGGTACAGCCGCCCCATGTGTCCAACGCGGAAACGGGGACGGCGATCAGCGGGCCGCCCATCGACTCCACCCAGGTGCGGGAGGGGTCGGCTGAACCGGCTGCGGTCGATGCGGAGGCGCTCATAGGTACCAGTGTGTCTTCGAGTACTGACAACGCTCCCCGGGACCCCTGGAACTGGCTCCTTCCCGCATCGGGCCGGCCGGGTGCGTGTCGGCGGTCTTCCCCAGCTTCCGGCCGCCGGAACCACGACTCGTGAGTGAGCCAGTCCCGCACCGCCTGCCCCGTGCCAGCTGCCACGGTGGCCAGGGACAGATCCGGCAGGCTACCGGACGGGCAGCAGGACCAGCTCCCCACAGGCGGCACGACTGGCCGAGGCACTCCAGATCCTCGGCGCCGACGAGCCGCGGATGCTCGGCTACGCAGACGCCCGCGCACCGCGGTCGGCCCCGGGCAAGGCGCAGCTTCCGCTCGACCAGATCGGCGGCCTGGTCTGCCCGGCCCGCCCGGTAAAAACCGCATCGCTCGCCGACGTGGGCGTCATCCTGGCAACCACCGTGGACCGGGCCCGGTTTCCGGCAGGCTTACGCGCGGGGATCGGCGCCGCCGAAAGCCCCGACCGGTCCTGGCGGGAGGCCCGCACCGCCCTCCGCTTCACCACCCCACGCCGGCCGGTCGTCCACTACGAAGGCCTGGGGTCGTTGGCGCTGCTCGCAGAGGTACCCCAGGACACCGCGCGAGACAACGCCGATGTGGCCGCGACGCCCGAATCGCCGGCACCCCGGAAGATCTGGAGACTCTGGAGGCCTACTGCGCCACCGGCTCCCTCCGTCGGGCCGCCGACCTCCTCCACCTGCACCACAGCAGTGTCGCCCGCCGGCTCGAACAGATCGCGAAGACCCTGGGCATCGAACTCACCGAACCCACCGGACTGATGCGGGCCGGGCTCGCCCTCACCGCATGGCGGCTGCTCAACGACTGAGGGAGATCCGTCCCCGTCCAGTGCGGACGACGTCGAGCGCCACCCGTGCCCGCGGTGTGCGGCCGAACCGACCTCGCCTCGCGGACGATCGCGACCGACCGCTTCGCTCAACTCCTGAGGCGGTGAACGCTCAAGAGGCTGGGGCCCCCGGCGGCACACTCAGCGGCACAGCCGCGCCACGAGGTCCAGCTCGTCCGCCCACAGCGCCGGGTTGCGCGGACCGATGTGCGGCGCGGCCAGCGACCGTACGCGGAAGAGATTGTGCGGCGTCACCTCGTCCGCCTCGCGGATCATCAGGTCCTGCAACGCCGGCGGGATCGAGCGGTCCTCGGTGAACCGCAGATACGTACGCGGCACCCGGCCCCACTTTTCCGGCAGTCCCCGGGCGTCGCTGAGCCCGATGGCCGCCGACTCGTCGGGCTCCAGAATGTTGAGGAGCGCCCGCACCTCGGCGTCCGGCCAGTCGGCGGCGACCGCTTCCTTCGCCGCTGCGAAGAGCGCGGGGTCGCCCGAGCGCCAGTTGACCCGGTTGACACCGAGCTCCGGGAGTGTCTGGACGACGGGTATCCGGAGGATCGCGCTGGAGGACGCCTCCGGAGTCGCCATCAGCCGGCTGACCGAGGTGTGCTTGGTCGGGCAGAACGCCGAGGCATACACCAAGTGGGAGATCAGCTCGGGTACTTGGTTGGCAACCTCGTTCACCGTCACCCCGCCCAGGCTCTGGCCGACCAGGATCACCGGACCGTTGCGGTGGGCTCGCCGCACGACACCCACGACATGCGCTGCGAAGTCGGCCAGCGTCACCTTGGATATCGGGGACGGCTCGGTACGCAGCCGCTCCAGGTCCTGCGGGGTCTGGTAGGAGACGGGGAAGTACGCGCCGAGGCCGTGTCCGGGCAGATCGACCGCGATCGCGCGGTACCCGCGCAGTCCCAGCTCGCTCAACACAGCCGACCAGCCGAAGGAGTTGCTCCCGGCGCCGTGGACGAGGACGAACGTAGGCTCACCGCGCCGCCGCCCGTCCGCGTGCGTGACGGAGGCTCCCGCCCCCACCGCTGCGGCGGCCCCAGCCCCGGCCACGGCCGCCCTCAGAACACCGCGACGCGACTGCCCGCCGGCGCCGACGATTTCACTCATGCCGCTCATGTCACTCATACGCCCGACTCTAGGAGTAGGCGCACACATGATCGTCCTGTTTCGGCCAGCCTGCCCGGCAGGGCCTTACCCAGGCCCGACGCTCCACCTGAACTGCCTGAAAATCTACCAGCCCGACGCCTTCCTGGGGACCGCGAAAACAGGTCGAGCCGCTGCACTCCGATGACCGATCATGCGTTCATGCCACTGATGGAAACCCTTGCCCGAGTCGAGGCAGACCTGGCCGCCGGCCGGGTTCCCGTCGCGCGCCAGCGCCTGCGCGGACTGGTTTCGTCCTTCCCGCACGACCTGGTGCTCCGCCGCCGCTTGGCCGAGGTGTACCGGATGTACGGCGATCCCGCGGAAGCGGGCCGCTGGATGTACCTCGAAAGCGACCGTGCCGCAGACGAAACCACCGCCTTCGAGGCGAGGTACCGCACCCCTCCTCAGCGCATGCGGGCACTTGCGTGGCGGGGCCCTGAGTCGCTTGCCCGCTCCGCCTTCGCCATGGAGCAACTGACGGCAGTGCGAGCGGCCTGCTCCGACGCCATGGGACACCCCGTGGACTGGGACACGGTCCCTCCTGCGCGGAACGACGAGATGGGCGGCGGGGAAAGTTCGTTCACCGGCTTCCTGGCAGGGGCGGGATGCCTGGTGGTGGTCCTCGCATTTTTCGCGGTCTGGGTGAACGGATTGATCGCCCTCTTCGACTGACAGAGCTCAAAACGGAAGAAGTCTGCTCGCGGCCCCGTCATGGGATGGGGGCTTGGCGGAGCCGAACCGAAGACCGGCAACCGGAACACAGTGGATGGCGTGCGTACTGATCGCCGCCGGCTGGATGCTCACCACGGCCGTCGTCGCCGGCGTGACCCGACCACTGAAAAGGAACCAGGGCCTGTCGTTTGGATCCCCCCGGATCTATCCTAACGACAGGCCCTGGCTC